>DUPD01000052.1 GCA_012838505.1 Bacilli bacterium
AGGACTACCATACCCCTAATTATAAGGTTTTTTTATGAGAATTTGTAGTGGAAATTACCATTTTTCATAATATTGACACTAATCATTTCACTTGACTTTAAGTGAAAAAGTTAATGCAACGCTAGTGCTCTGTATTATAAAACTGGATCTGTTGACCTAGAATGAAATTCCTTGAAATTAATTCAGATAAATGATCAATCATTTCAATTGGATTCGTTAAACCGACTGTTTCATCTTCCCATTCACAGCCACAACTACTCCGAAAGACTGGATATGCATCTAAATAGATACTATCGCTAGGAAACGACTGATGCTCAGTATAATGTAAAAAGGCCTCAACAATATAACGACCAATATCATCAAATTTAATATGAACTGTTGAAAGACTATGCAAATTTGATTGGGCTACAGGAATATCGTCAAAACTCATTACAGCAATATCTTCTGGTACCATGATTTGATAATTTTTTAATTCATTAATTAATTCAGCCGCAATAAAATCGGTTCCGCAAATAAGTCCATTAATTGAATCTTCAGATTCTGCAATTTCTTTTGCAATCATAGGAATATTGTTCGTAAACGTATCAAAGAACTGGAAAGTATTGCTTTCTTGATTATATTTCTCAAACGCTTCTAAGCGCTCCATCCCATCTCGATAGTTCTTCGTTCCGACATAGCCAATTTTTTTATGGCCATGATCTTTTAAATGTTCGACAGCTTTAATAATTAATGCTTCATTATCGATTAAAATAGCATAATCTGTCTTTAAATTTGTATTAATCCCTATGACTGGCTTCCCTTTTTGTTTAATTTGATCAAGGTAGTGGTCACTGATCGTGTTCATCACTACAACCCAAAGATCAACATAATCGAGGGCGTAAGTTTCGTTGAAATGACTATTTGCATTAACGACTACGACTTTTATGTCTTCCTTGTTTGCAAAGTTAGACAATCCTTTGACAATTGTACCGAAATAATAACCATCTAAAGCAGGTGTTAATAGACCAATGACAAACTGTTTGTTCATTCCTCATCGCCTCTCTACACTTGGTTCCAATCTATCGAAAGTTACAAGTCTTATTATACCATGACTTAATATCACTAGAAAGGCAAAAAATATATTTTTAGACAATCAATTGTCAGAATAGACAAATAAATTTGAAAAACGATTGTATATCCGTTAAGGTAAAAGGTGAGAAGAATGGAGGGATAACAATGTCAAAAGATTTACGAATCAAGAGTCATGTGTTTGATGGTTCACAACGCGCACCTAACCGAGCGATGCTTAGAGCGGTTGGTTTAACTGATGATGGATTTAAACAACCGATGATTGGGATCGCAAGTACGTGGAGTGAAGTAACACCTTGTAATATTCACTTACATGGATTAGCTGAAAAAGCTAAAACAGGCGTTAAAACAGCTGGTGGCTTCCCGATGATTTTCAACACAATTACTGTTGCTGATGGAATCTCGATGGGAACGGAAGGTATGCGTTACTCACTACCGAGTCGAGAAGTGATCGCTGATTCGATCGAAACGGTTGTTGGAGCCGAGAACTTAGATGGCTACGTAGCAATTGGTGGCTGTGATAAAAACATCCCCGGCTGTATGATTGCAATTGCGCGAACTGAAGTGCCAGCCGTTTTTGTTTATGGTGGATCAATTGCACCGGGATATCGCAATGGTCAGAAACTCGATATTGTCTCTGTTTTTGAAGGTGTTGGTAAGCATAATAACGGTGAAATCTCAGATAAAGAGTTACACGGAATTGAATGTGCTGCCTGTCCGGGTGCAGGCTCATGTGGTGGAATGTACACGGCTAACACAATGGCATCAGCTGTTGAAGCGATGGGGATGAGTCTGCCAGGAAGTTCATCTAACCCAGCCGAATCAAAAGAGAAACATGAAGATGTTGAAGCAGCTGGAGAAGCCGTTTATAACCTTTTAGAAAAAGGCATCTATCCAAAAGATATTATGACTAAAGAAGCATTCGAAAATGCAATTACCGTCGTAATGGCTCTAGGTGGCTCAACAAACGCAGTCCTTCATCTATTGGCAATTGCTTATTCAATCGATGTTGACTTAACGTTGGATGATTTCGATCGTCTACAAAAGAAAGTTCCACATCTAGCTGACTTAAAACCAAGTGGAAAGTATGTCATGGAAGACTTATATAAAGTTGGCGGAATCCCTGCTGTGATGAAGTTATTACTTGAGAACGGATACTTACATGGTGATTGCTTAACGGTCACTGGAAAAACAGTTGCTGAAAACTTAGCTGAAGCAGATGACCTTGCAGAAGGTCAAGATATTATCCGTCCATTTGATAATCCTTATCGCGCCGATGGACCCCTCGTTATTTTGAAAGGAAACCTTGCACCAAATGGGGCAGTCGCTAAAGTGTCAGGTGTAAAAGTTAAACGCCACACTGGTCCCGCGAGAGTTTTTGATACGGAGAAGGAAGCAACAAAAGCTGTCATGAACAATGAAATTAAAAAAGGTGATGTTTTAGTCCTTCGTCAACTCGGACCAAAAGGTGCACCAGGTATGCCAGAAATGCTCTCAATTTCAGCGATCCTAGTTGGGAAAGGGCTCGGTCAAGACGTTGCGCTCTTAACAGACGGTCGCTTCTCAGGCGGAACTCACGGACTTGTCGTTGGACATATCGCACCAGAAGCACAAGATGGTGGACCAATCGCCATTCTAAAAGAAGGCGACATTGTCACGATCGACTCAGATACACAAGAACTGACTGTTGACATTTCTGACGAAGAAATCGCCCGTCGCTTCGAAACATGGCAAGCACCACCACTCCACCAAAAAGGAGTATTAGGTAAATACGCCCATAACGTTTCGTGTGCATCAATCGGTGCCGTAACCGATAATTTTAGAGATTAATTCATTTCTTTGATAAAAAACTCCCCCTCTTGATTTTGGCGAAAGAGGGGGAATTTTACTGACTTGGTTTTCAATTTCCGCTAAGATTTGAGTGGAAGTGACCGGGAGCTTAGGGAGAAATCTCAATTTACTTGAAAGCGATTACATGGTTGGGGAATTTTTTCGAAAGGGAAGTGATTTAATGAAAGGAACCGGTGCTAATTTACGCGGAAGCGGAAAATACGTAGAACGACATCGTTTGCCAAAATTGGAAGGGATGCCTGATTTACTTAGTTTTGAAGATGGGTCTGAAGTTAAGACAGAAACTGATTGGTGGCAACGAGCCAATGAGTTACGTGATCTGTATCAATTTTATATGTATGGTTATATGCCAGATCCGACAGCTGAAAAAGTTAGTTTTGAAAAGACCGATTCAGGTATGACTGTTAAAGTGACCGTGGCAGGGGAGGCGACGGAATTTTTTGTAACAGTGACATTGCCTGGTGAAGATTGTGAGTTTAAAGCGCCATATCCTGCTATTATTACAAACGGTGGACTCGATCTAGCTTTCGATGAAGCAACATTATCGTTTGTGCGACCGACTGAATTACCGTTGGAGGATTTAGTTAATCGTCGTGGCTATGCAGTGATTACAATTAAACCGGCTGATGTCGCAGCGGATAATTCATCACGAACGGGTGCATTTTTCGATCTGTATCCTTATTCAGAAAGTGATAACGATGTTGGAACGCTTGTCGCCTGGGCTTGGGGAGCAGCGAAGGTAATTGACGCACTTGAGCAAAATGCTTATCCGGAAATCAATCCGAGTCAAGTTGGCATCACAGGTTTTTCAAGATTCGGCAAAGCTGCATTAGTTGCTGGTGCACTGGACGAACGTTTTGCCCTTGTCAATCCACATGCATCTGGACTTGGCGGGATGGCATCATTCAGAAAATCATTCACCGGGAAAAAATATCCGTGGGGTGTTGCGGGTCCACCAGAGAGTTTAGGCAGTCTTCAAAGTTCAGCGCTACGCCACTGGTTCACTTCCGTATTTTTAGGTTTTGAATCAAGCGAACAACTCCCGTTCGATCAACATCAGCTTGCAGCCCTGGTCGCACCGAGAGGATTAATTTTAACATCAGGTTATGAGGATTATCATACCAATCCAGAAGGTATGTTCGAAGCCTATCTTGAAGCGAGTAAAATCTACGAACTGTTCGATGCTGGTGACAACATTGGCGTCGCCTATCGACCAGGCGCGCACTCAATCGAAGTTGAAGACATTGAACGCTTACTAGACTTTGGTGATCAATTATTCAGAAACATCAAACCAAAAACAGACTTTAAAAAAAGTTATTTTAATCAGTAATTTAGTTAAACAGTTCTTCCAAGATGAAAAATTGGACGAACTGTTTTTTTTACACGGTGATTTCGTCTGCATTTCGCCGAACTCGTCTGTATTTCCATCAACTCGTCTGCATTTCGCCGAACTTGTCTATATTTCCATCAACTCGTCTGCATTTCTCCAAACTTGTCATACACATACCACAGTCCATGATCAATCAAAAAATCTTACCTTAGATCAAATAGAAAAGACACGCTCATTTAGCTAAGCGTGTCTTTCTATATCCCCCTTATGACAAGGGTTTGCGGAAAATCTGTTTTATTCTATTGTTAAAAATGGTTTTACCAAACTCTTACTTCTCTGACGAATTGACTCGCCGTACTAGAAGCTAAACTTCTTTTAGCACTTTTGTGAATACTATAAAGCTCAGAGGAGTGTTTATAATATTCTTTAGCTGAAATCGTTTCTTTTGACAAAAAACTGTTTCTTAATTTACTTGCAGATTACATCTTACAAAATAAATTAACTACTTTCCTGACGAGTACTTAGATCGTCAGCGTTACGAAACAAATTTTCCGCCAAGGCACTTTATTTTGTAAGAATTCTCATTCCTACGTTATTGGCCTTGTGGTAATACTATTCCCGCTTTTTCGACAATTAAACATTATTTGAAAAATTTTTTATAAAAAAGTTTCATCCAATTTGCTCCGCTAATCCGACCTGTTGCATTTTGAACATTTGATAGTAGTTTCCCTTTTGCGCAAGGAGTTCGTCATGTGTTCCTTGTTCAATCATTTTACCTTTGTTCATGACAATAATTTGATCCGCATGTTGAATCGTTGACAAGCGATGGGCGATGATTAACATCGTCCGTCCTTCCGCAAGAATACTGATCGCTGTTTGAATCAAGCCTTCCGTTTCAGTATCGATGCTCGCTGTCGCTTCATCCAAAATTAATATCGCTGGATCAAAGGCCAATGCACGTGCAAAGGATAATAGTTGTCTTTGTCCAGTTGAAAAGTCAGCACCATTTTCACCAACAGGCTGATCGTACTTCAGCGGTAATTTTTCAATAAATTGATCGGCACCAACGGTTTTTAATGCTTTGATCGCTTTTTCCCGGGTAATTTTCGGATCATTTAAGATTATATTAGACAAAACTGTCCCGGTAAAAATAAATGGATCTTGGAGCACAATATTAATATGTTGCCTGACTTGTTGACGTGAGAGCTCCTGACTATTATACTGATCGAGAAAAATTCTCCCCTTTTGTTGATCGTAAAAACGAAGCAATAAATTCATAATTGAGCTTTTTCCTGACCCGGTGTGACCAACAAAAGCAACGGACTCACCCGGTTCAACATTAAACGAGAGATCGTGCAAAATATAATCATTTGCTTCATAAGCAAAACTGACTTGATCAAATCGAACGTGACCGTTAATCCGAGGAATTTCCTTATCGTCAACAGCCTCACCATCAAGATCAAGCATTTCAAAAACACGATCGGCGGAGACACGGGCTTGCTCGAGTTGTGGCAGTTGATGAATCAACATTTCCATCGGCTCAAATAAACGCCCTAAATAATCAGCAAAGGCATAAAGAACCCCTGTTGTGATCAGACCATGCCCCGTTAAAACCCCATTTCCAAAAAACCAAATGAAGAGTAAAAGCGCTGCACCTCTTAGCAAGCCCAAAAGATTGTAAGTTGTAAATGATTCTAACCGCACTAACTGTCGTTGATAACGATAGTGACGATGATTCAACTCCTCGAATTCATCCTGTCTTTCTTTCGTCCTTCTAAAGGCCTGAATAATCGGCATCGTCTGAATCGACTCATTAATTGATGCATTAATCGAGCTGTTCACCGAACGAATGACCCGATTATATTTGCCAGCATATTTTTGATAAAACTTGATCCACAAAAATAAGATTGGAATTGCTAAGAGACAGATCATTGCCAAGCGAGTATTGAGTAAAAACAGTGCGAACAGAATGCCACCCATATAAATAATTGCATTGAAAAATGTTGCCAAAACGTTTACATAAAACTCTTTAATCGCTTCCGTCTCGCCATCTACAGCTGAAAGGGAATCATCAAGAATTAAGATTTCTGGATCGACTAATAGTGCTCGGACTAGTGATACTCGTTGCTTTTGCCCACCGGAAAGGGTGACACCACTTTCACCAACTATTGTATCCAGTCCTTTTGGTAGCGCATCAATGTCACTTTTTAATGATGTAGACGTTAAGATCTGATTAATCGCTTGATCAGAAATTGGACCGGTACCGAAGCTAAGGTTTTCTCTAATTGTTTTGGAAAAAAGAATTTGCTCTTGTGGGACATAACCAATCCAGCTTCGTGTTTCTTCAAGAGTAAACTGGTCAATCTCAATCCCATTGATCGTTAATTCACCTTTCGGAGGTAAATAATCACGTAATAATTGTTTGAACAGCGTTGTTTTACCAGAACCGGTTTTGCCGACAACACCGATCGTCTCACCACGATAGATCGTTAAGTTAATCTGCTTTAACTGATTTTCCTCTGTTCCTGGATATGAAAAGGAGACACGATTAAATCCGATCACTTCTGGTGTAGAAATTGATTTCGGTTGTTCAGGGTCTGTCACATCTGGCTTTTGAGCTAAAATTTTCTCGACTCGATCGAGCGATGCATGCCCACGCTGTAACACATTAATTAAATGACCGAGCGCGATCATCGGCCAAATCATCATCCCTAAATAAATGTTGAATGTTACTAAGTCACCAATTGAAAGCTGATCATTAATGACTAAAAATGTCCCGTAGCCAAGACCAATTGTATAAGATAAGCCAACTAAGATTTTAATTGTTGGATCAAATAATGCATCAAGTTCAGCAACCGCTTTATTCTTCTTAAACACAGTTTCGGTAATTTGAGCAAACCGCTCATGGTCATATGATTCCTGGACAAAGGCCCGAACAACACGGACACCGCGAATCGACTCCAACGTATAGTTATTCATCTCAGAAAAAGCCGTTTGTGCTTCAGTGAATCGTTGATGGATCGCTTGCCCATACTTTTGCATCGCGAGTGCGATAAAAGGCATCGAAATTAGCGCGGTAAACGTCAATGACCAGCTGATTGAAAAACCCATCACCAAAATAATAAAGACCATTAAAACAGTTGAATCAAAAAGCGTCATCACGCCAAAACCAGCAGTCATCATGATTGACTTTAAATCGTTAGTCGATCTCGCCATCAAATCACCTGAGCGATTTTTACTGTAAAAACGGGGATTCATTTTTAGTAGGTGGCGCATCACCTTCGAGCGCAATTTACGTTCTAAAATAACCGCCCCGACAAAAAGGTTGATGTCCCAAATTAGCATCACAAAATATTTAACAATAATAATAACGAAAAAAGCGACCAAGATTTGTGTTAATCGTCTGCTTGTTAATTCATTAAATTGGATTAAATCAATCGTGATCCCAAGCAGGCGAGGTGGAATCATTTCAAGAATATTGACAATAATCAGTGCGAAAATCACGATCGAATACCTTTTCCAGTGTTCCTTAAAAAACCAAGCTAATTTACTAAAAACTGAAAACATATGATCACTCTCCATTTACGGTTTGAACCCATTAAAAAAGCGTATACATCTGTGACGTATACGCTGCTAAAAAGTTAGAATAAAGAGTGAGAATACACTCAGATTCAGCTAAGTAAACAGAGTAAGGCCACGGATTTAATCGTGGCCTCATATAATAAAAAATTTTATCTACATTAGTAATTGTAAATGTAGATTCAACGTTTTTCAGAAAAAGGGGTCACGAGTACATTATCTTGCATTGCACTCTTGAATAAGCTGTTAATTACAATCATGTTCATGACCTCCTTTTTTAGTTTTTGTTATTTGCGCTCTAATTATATAGTCAAACGAATCTGCCGACAATAAGAATTTGGATAATCAACTAAATAATTTGGAAACACTGAAATCCATAGCTGGATAAAGTGACGTGACCCTGTTCATTGATCTCTGTTGATTGATCTTCAAAAAACTGTTTCGTTTGAACATTGGCTAATTCAGGAACAGGAATGGTTTGCTCAGTCTCATTATTATTGATCACAAAAATCAAGCGCTCATCTAAGTGTTGTTTTCGATAAACAAAACCATTCGATTTTTCATCAGCATGGAGGATTTGGAAACGGCCATTTCCACCAAACGCAGGAACATCTTTGCGTAATTGGATTAGGTTTTGCACAAATTGATGTAATTCTAAATCTTGTTTTGCCTGATCCCACTCCATACATGCCCGACAGCCAGGATCCTCTCCACCGTCCATACCAATTTCATCACCATAATAAATACATGGTGAACCAATAAACGTCAACAAGAATAAATACATTAATCGAACACGATCTTTACTTTGGTTAGCTAAAGTAAGAATTCGAGCTGTATCATGACTATCTAATAAATTAAATAGATACATTTGGACATTTTCAGGGTACATATGCAAAATTTCAGTTAGACGATTTTTGAATTCTTTCACGTTAATTTTTTGGTTACCGAGGTAGTCAATCACACTATCAGTAAATGGATAATTCATCACCGCATCAAATTGATCACCTTGTAACCACCTCATCGAATCATGCCAGATCTCACCTAAAATGTAGACGTCAGGTTTGATTTTGCGGACTTCTTCGCGAAAAGCTCGCCAAAAAGCATGGTCGACTTCATTGGCAACATCAAGTCGCCAACCATCGATATCAAATTCTTCAACCCAATAGCGAGCAACTTTTAATAAATAATCTTTTACTTCTGGATGTGCCGTATTTAGTTTTGGCATATTTGCAACAAAACCAAATGCATCATAATTTGGGCGCTCGCCAGGTTTTACAGGGAAATCGTGAATGTGGAACCAATCTTTATATTTTGATTTTTCACCGTTGGCAAGTACATCTTGAAACGGTTCAAAATAAAATCCACTATGATTAAAGACTGCATCAAGCATGACACGAATCCCACGCTGATGACAAGCAGCAACAAGTTCTTTTAATTTATCCTTATCACCAAATTGTGGATCGATTTCAAAGTAATCAATCGTATCGTATTTATGATTCGAGCCTGCTGTAAATATTGGTGTAAAATAGATCCCGTTAATCCCGAGATCAACTAAATAGTCTAAGTGATCAATGATCCCTTGAAAATCACCACCAAAGTAGTTAGTCGGTGTTGGTTCATGTTTACCCCAAGCTAAAGTTCCTTCAGAGTTTAATGATGGATCGCCATTGGCAAATCGTTCAGGGAATATTTGATACCAAACCGTATCTTTAACCCATTCAGGCGCATCAAATGTATCAACAGCATGTAAATATGGTAAACAGAAATAATAGCCAATCAATTTAGGTGGTTCATCATAGTGACCACGCTCAGTGAAATAACTTACTTCACCATTAATCGACTCACAGCGAAAAGCATAGCGTAAGCGGCGATGTTCAGGTTTGATCTCAACCTTCCAATAATCCAACATGTCAGTGGAACCAGACTTTTGCATTGGTTTTAGCTGATAGTTCCAGTCTTTATCGGTGAAGTCATAAGGATCACCATAGACTAGCGAAACAGAATTAAGGTCATCTGCTTTAGCTTGTAATAAAATGTGAACGGTTTCATGATCGTAATTATACAAATACTGATTAATTGGTTTGTGATAAATCGCTTCTTTAATCATTTTTGCCCCTCCATTATGTTATTTGGTAAATCGGTTGCACAAAAAGGTCGAGTTGACCCTTGAAAACTCGATTTCGTGAATACTCGACTCAACTATAAATGATTAAACAAAAATCGTCAATTTAATCGATGAAAAATATCGAATTAAGTTTTTAAAAAGCCACTAATCGTGTATACTTATGTTAGTTATTAGTTGAGAAAGTATCAATCGTTTGCATGATAGCGCAAAAATATTGCACAAGATCCTTGTTTAAATGGTTAAGTGATGATATTGTTTTTATTAGCGGTCTTATCAAAGAACGAAATAGATTACAGGCGAAAGAGGATGAACGTGTTATGGCTGTTACAATTAAAGATGTTGCAAAAAAAGCAAATGTTGCACCATCGACGGTATCTCGAGTCATTTCAGATAACCCGAGAATTAGTGATGCAACTAAAAAACGAGTCAGAAAAGCGATGGAAGAGTTAGGTTATCATCCTAATGTGAATGCAAGAAACTTGGCCATTCGTTCAACACAGGCAATCGGTGTGATTATGCCTTCATCCGCTGAAACTTCATTACAAAACCCGTTTTTCCCTGAGGTGTTACGTGGAATTGGAAGTATGGCACTTGAAACAGGCTATTCATTGTACGTTTCAACCGGTGGTGACGATACCCAATCATTTGAAGAAGTAAAGCGTATGGTATATGGCAATCGTGTTGACGGAATCATTCTGCTCTATTCACGGAGAAATGATCCGATCATGAATTTTTTAGTTAAAGAAAAATTCCCGTTTGTATTAGTTGGAAAGCCATATAAAAGGGAAAGTCAGATTACTTATGTTGATAATGATAACATCCAGGCTAGTAAGAAGGTAACTGAGCATCTCATTGAATTAGGACATCGCCGAATCGCATACCTAGGTGGAACGACAGACCTTGTCGTAACAACGGATCGATTAGATGGCTACAAGCAAGCTTTATTAGCTGCTGAGATTCCGATTAATGAGAAATTTATTATTCACGATGAGTTTTTACGTTCAAGTGGTCGAAAAGCAGTTGAAAAGTTGTTTTCATTTAGTGAGCCACCAACTGCAATACTTGTTGCTGATGATATGATGAGTCTTGGTGTGATCAATATGCTTGAAGAACTTGGGATCGAGTGCCCAGAGGATGTTTCGATCACAAGTTTTAACAATTTATATTTATCTGAGATTACTCGGCCATCACTAACGACTGTTGATATTAATATTTATAGCCTAGGTATTCAGAGTGCAAAGTCATTGATCGAACGTTTGAAATCAAAAGATGAGCCAGTAAAACGCGTCATCGTTCCGTTTGAAATTAAATATCGCAACTCGACAAGAGCATTAACAGAATAGTAAACCAAAGCGCGTGTGCCTTTTATTATAGAAGGAACACGCGCTTTTTTTGAGGCGTCTTCTTGTTTAAGAAATAATTTAGTGAATAGTGTGGATAAAAAGAACTATCCGTGTTAAACTGTCGGTAAGCAAAATCGTTTGCTCTAAAGTTTGTCGTTTTTGCACTGATAAAGATAACATTAGCTTTAGAAAGGTCGTGGGAAGTTGGTTAAGAAAAAAATTGACAAAAAGAAAATGAAAGCGGGCTCACAACGAATATTAATTCGACGCTTGTATGGCTTAATCGCAATTATTGTGATTACGTGTATCGTAACAGCCGGACTTATTTATTATAATAGTTCGAATGTAAGTACTCAAAGTGAAAACTTAGAAGTAACGGCCTCTATGCAACAAGATTTTTCAGAGTTAGTAAACCACTTAAATCAGACAAGTATTATTTACTATCAACTAGCCACATCTGGGTACAATCGAGCCTTAACTGAAAGTGCTGCAGATCATTTAACAGAGGCCGATTCAATTTTTGCTAATTTGCAGGAACAAGTTGATGGAGATGAATCACTGGAACATTATTTTAGTAATCTATCAGAAGCGATTATCTCATATCAAGAGATTTATGAAGAAAACTTCACATCAATCTATTTAGGTGATGAAACCGATCGAGTCGCAAGCCGAGTTGTACTCGTGATCACTAGAAATGACGATGTGATCAATCGGGTCAACGAACGAATTCAAAATCAACTGGCAGAACGAAGAGATCAAGTCTCTGATCAATTACAACAGACGTTAACACGTTCTGATACGATCATTACAATTGCAATTGCGGTTCTGATCGTTGTACCACTACTAATATTAATTTTATTCGCTCGAAATTTAAATAGTGGGGTTACCCTTGTGATGAAGCGGATTAAGGCTTACCACAATGGTGATTTAAGTTATCAGCAAACGACAAAAAGAAAGGATGAGTTTGCTGAAATTGATAACCGCTTAGCAGAAATGGGAAAACGGCTCGATTCGATTATTAATCGGAATAAGAGCATTAGTCAGGATGTATTAAATGTAGTTGCAACGACATCACAAAAATCATCCGATCAATTAAAAGGGATGAGTGAGATCGAAATGATGATGGGTGAATTTTCAACAGAGATGGAACGCCAAACAGATTTCACTGGAACAATTTCAGCAACAACAGAAGAACTGTCTTCAAGTGCAGAGGAAATTCAGTCATCAATTAGCAAAGTTAGTTTACAATTGAAGGAATTAGAGCATGTATCAAATCATGGGTTAAACTTAATGTATCAATTAGAAAAAACAGCAAATAATTTAAATAGTAAAACATCATCGACGTCGGCTCGTGTTGATCAGATGAAAGAACAGCTCGAACACATTACTTCATTTGTTCAAGGGATTGATGAAATTGCAGATCAAACGAACTTATTAGCGATCAATGCTTCAATTGAAGCAGCTAAAGCAGGTAAAGAAGGACGAAGTTTTGCAGTGGTTGCAACTGAGATTAGAAAATTATCACAGGGAACCAATGAATTTTCTGATCAAATCAAACAAGTACTTGAAAAGTTAAATTCAGAAGTTAGCGATGTTGTGACGGATTTTGATTTATTTGAGGCAGAGAGCTTAGCTACATTAGAAAGCACTGTTGAATCTGCAACATTATTTAAGCAAATTTCGACAGATAATACGCAGGTCACTCAAGCCCACAATGAAATTGATGAATCGATTTTAGAAATTAATCAAGCGATTGAAAATGTTGTTGAGTCTGTTACAGAACTTGCTGATGGCGCAAACGTATTGCAAGAAAAGAGTCATTCTGTTGCTCAAATTGTCGAAGCCCAAACAGTCAGACAAGGAGAGTTAGTTGATGAGGTTGAATCGCTAAAAGAAATTGCCAATAAATTAAATGATTAATTTATTATTTAATTAAGCGTTTTCAAAGAAAATAAAACTTTTTTCAAAAAAGGGTTGTATTTTTTATATGAACAGTAGTATAATGAAGTTGTTAATTGGTGCAAGCGGTTTCCTAAATCGAGATTTTAGACATCGCTTAATCAGTTAATCCAATCAACCGCAGTTACTTAACGTGCAGGTCTAAGTTGGTTAACTACAGTTATCCTAGAGGAACTTTTTTAATAAAGGTGAGAAGTGACTTGAGGAAAACAGATTTGATCGATTTAAATCTAGAACGAAGAGTAATAGCTAAGTGGTTGAATTAATATTATTATTCTATTAAATTAGAGGGGGAAGACAAATGGGAAAAAGTAAATCGTTTTGGTTAACGGCAGTTTTGTTATTAGCTATGTCAATGTTTTTAATTGCATGTGGAGGCGATACAACAAACAAGTCAGATGAACCAGTTGATGAAGTAGAAGATGTAGCGGATGATTCAACAGATGAATCAGTTGATACTGATATCCCTGAAAAACCTGAATCATTAATGATGTGGGTAAACGATGAGGAAGCACAAATTGATGCATACGAAGAAATCGTTGCTCGCTTCGAAGAAGAATATGGTATTACTGTAAACTTGACTCCATATAGTATGTTAGACCAATTAGATGGTATGAGTTTAGATGGTCCAGCTCGTCGAGGTCCAGATTTATTCTTCCAACCGCATGACCGTTTAGGAGATGTACACTTACAAGGTTTAGCAGCTGAGTTAGAGTTAACTGAAGATCAAGCAGCTCGTTTAGCTGAATATAACCAAGATGCAGTGACTGCATTCAGCTATGATGGAATCCAGTACGGTATTCCAGCTGTTGTTGAGACATATGCACTTTTCTACAATAAAGAACTTGTTCCAGAAGCTCCAGAAACAATGGATGAGTTAATGGAAATTGCACGTGACTTAACAGAAGGAGATACTTACGGTTTCCTAATGGAAGCACTTAACTTCTATTTCGTATATCCATTCTTAACAGGATCAGGTGGATATACATTTGGACAAGATGCTAATGGTGTATATGATCCATCTGATATAGGATTAAACAATGAAGGATCAGTTGAAGGTGCTAAAGTTATTCAATCATGGTTTGAAGAAGGATTAATTCCACACGGTATTGATGGAGATATCCTTAATGGATTATTCACAGAAGGTAAGGCTGCGATGGTAGTTAACGGTCCTTGGGCAATTACAGATTATGTAAATGCACTTGGTGATAACTTAGGAATTGCACCACTTCCAAAACAAGATGGTGAGCACTTAAGTTCATTCTCAGGAAATAAAGGCTGGTTAGTAAACTACCATAGCGATAACCATTACTGGGCTACTGAATTGGCACTATTCATTACAAACGAAGCTAGCTCAACAACTTACTTTGAAGTTGCTGGCGAGCTACCTGCACATACAGCAGTTAGCATTGATGATCCATTGATGGATGCGATCTTTGAGCAAACTCAATATGCAGAGCCAATGCCAAACATTCCGGAAATGTCGAAAGTTTGGGAACCAATTGGTGATGCTCTAACATTTATTACCCAAGGTGATGATCCACAAGAAGTTCTAGATGAAGCAGTTGAAATAATCAAAGCTGAAATTGAAATAATGTCACAATAAGTTTTGAATGAGGCGGGATTGAGGGAATTAAATTTCTCAATCCCAACTTTTTATTAGGAGGGAAGCCAAATGGCTACGAATGAAAGTCGTAAGACAGAAAACAATCATGAGAGTTCGGCTAATTTAGATACAACTCATAATCCTACTCTAGCTTCGATACTCTCACTAATCCCCGGGCTTGGACAAGTTTATAACAAACGTTATATCAAAGGTGCAGTTATCTTCGTATTATTTGCCGCTTTTGTGATTGTTATGTATGACTTTATGACTACAAGTCTTCAAGGCTTAATTACTTTAGGTGAGATAGAGAGAGAACATGACTCACGAGTATTTTTAAGTCAAGGGATTATTAGTTTGATATTTTTAACATTTTTCATTACTTTCTATGTAATAAATATTCAGGATGCATATCGTGATGCTGTAAAAATAAAAAATGGTTGGAAAGTTACAGGTGTTATTGAAGGATTTAAGAATGCTTGGGATACGAGTTTCCCATACCTTTTAGTAGGTCCTGGACTATTCTTACTTGTATTTGTTGTATTATTTCCATTATTATTTATGGGCTTTTTAGCATTTACAAACTATAACTTATATAATTCACCACCAAGACATTTATTAGAGTGGGTCGGCTTTACTAACTTCATTAACCTATTTACAGTTGGTGAGTGGAGAAGCACATTTTTAAATGTATTATCATGGACGTTAGTTTGGACATTCTTTGCAACGACTTGTTCAATTGTACTCGCTATGTTCTTAGCAGTTCTAACTAATGATAAACGATTGAAATTTAAGAAATTAATCAGAACAATCCTTATTTTGCCTTGGGCAGTTCCTGGATTTGTAACGATTATTATTTTCTCAGCATTATTTAATGATAACTTCGGTGCAATTAATGCTGATATTATTCAACCTCTATTTGGAGTAACGATTCCATGGTTGACCAATCCAACTTGGACTAAAGTTGCTTTAATCATGATTCAAACTTGGTTAGGTTTTCCGTTTATTTACGCATTATTTACGGGTGTATTGCAGGGGATATCAAGCGATTGGTACGAAGCTGCTGATATGGATGGGGCAACACGTTGGCAAAAATTCCGTCATATTACATTCCCGCACTTAATGTTTGCAACGGGACCATTGTTAATTACACAATTTACATTTAACTTTAACAACTTTAATATTATTTACTTATTCAACGCTGGTGGACCGCCAATTCGTGGCCAATCAGCAGGTGGAACAGATATTTTAATTTCTTGGATCTATAATTTAACGTTCTCTAACTCTCAATATAGTATGGCTGCCGCTATATCGATTATTCTAGGACTAATAGTTGCGACATTTGCATTCTTCCAGTTCCGTCGCTCTAAATCCTTTACTGAGGAGGGCCAATACTAATGACAAAGAAAAACAAAAAAGTTATAAGTAGAAAAACAAAAAACACGATTGAATTAACATTAATGTACTTGGTTATTGCTGTTATGGCTGTTATCATTTTTTATCCACTAGTGTGGGCGTTTGGTATGTCGCTTAACCCAAGCTCTAACCTATATGGTGCATCAATTATTCCTGAGAACTGGTCATTTGTACACTACGAGTGGTTATTTACAAACCCTAGAAGTAACTATTTACTATGGTATAAAAACACACTTACAGTTGCACTGTCAGTTTCGTTAATTGGTACATTGATTACAGGCTTTACAGCTTATGCATTTTCACGTTATCGTTTTAAAGGTAGAACATACGGATTATACGCTTTCCTATTGCTACAAATGTTCCCTGTATTAATGGCAATGATAGCATTGTATATTTTACTGAATACAATTGGTTTATTAGACAGCTTAGTTGGTTTAATTATCATTTATGTTGGTGGAAGTATTCCGATGAACGCATTCCTTGTTAAAGGTTATTTCGATACATTACCACAAGAACTCGATGAATCAGCTAAAATGGATGGTGCAGGTCACTTTAGGATCTTTTTCCAAATCCTATTACCACTTGCTAAACCAATTTTAGCAGTTGTTGCTCTATTTAACTTTATGAGTCCATTTATGGATTTCATCTTACCACGTATCGTATTACGTAGCCCTGAAAAGTATACTTTAGCATTAGGATTGTATAACTTTGTTAACGATCAATTTGCGAATAACTTTACACGTTTTGCTGCGGGTGCGATTCTGATCGCAGTTCCGATTGCTACAGTTTATTTATTCTTACAGAAGTACTTAATCGGTGGTCTTGCATCTGGGGCAACAAAAGGTTAATCCTTTTAAAATCAGTCTATAATTGATCTAAATCAAATATCACTAGCGTTGCATAAAAAGTGATTGATAAAGTCAAGTGTTAATTTTTCATCAAAATATTAATTAACAAAATATTCAGTTATTAGTCAGCTTCGCACTAAGAAAAAAGACAATGGGCATGAAAG
>DUPD01000053.1 GCA_012838505.1 Bacilli bacterium
AGCTGATATTCGTAGGCTACCTTTAGCTTTTAATAACAAAACTAAAAACAGACGGAAGAAAAATTTAATTTTTCTCCGTCTGTTTTATTTTCAGGGTTTTTTTCAGGGGTTATTGGACAGCCCCTTTAAAATCTATTGAGCAACCCTTCTTAATGATCAAGCTTGTTGTATATTAAGTTAAACATCTGGCAAAGATGGATTAAGGGGGGAGCGAATATAATGCAACGAACAATTTATCAAAAATTAATAATTATTGGTTTCACAGAAAGATTTATTTTAATCTGTTTGTTAATCATTAGTTTTTTCATTTTATTTTATCTAATTCGCTGGGCTGTTTACTATTTATTAAAAAAACGCTTGTTTAATTTACTTGTCTATTTAATAACTTTCCTTATTATTTTTTTATTGACAAAAGATCGACTAAAGCAACTGTCTTTATTAGATAGTAGTTCGTATTTGTATGTACTTAGCCTATTCTCAGGTTACTTAATGATTCAATTGTTATCTAAAAAAATAATTCAGAAATCGCGATAAGGAATTCCTAGCTATTTTCTTTTGTTATTTTGATAATAGGAATAGTTCCACCTGCCTAATAATGATGGCGGATAATATTTTGGTTGCTGTTTATTGTGATGATGTGCTTCAAAAGGTATATCTAAAAAATCACAAATGATTTGCTTCGCTTGTTTAAGTGACATAACGGTTTTGGGATTTCGATAATTTTGATCCAAATCACCAAGATGTTTTTCAGTTTTAAAATCTTGCTTGTTAGGAGGGATGTGGAAGAAATAATTATCGACTTAAACGAGCAAGGTAGAATGTTGCTTGCTAAATTTTGGTTGCCGTGAAAAATGGAGGCCAATTTTTTTTGCTTGTTTGTCTGTTAAAAGTTTATCAATTGCCTGTTTTTTCATTGAATATAATTCATCTGGTTTTAGTGCGGTTTTCGCATGACGATTAATAATAAAAATAGCTTTAGCGATTTCACTGATTTCTCGGCTCACAAAATTTACCCCCTTTCATTAAATAATTGTCAATTCAATACTATTTTATCATGAATCATTGTTTTTAACTACTCTCTATCTTGAATTAGCATTTGTCACTAAATTGATACAATTAAGTAATCGATTTCTTTTATCTTCAGTCTCTATTATGATAAGCTAGTAGATAGGTATTAAATGAGAAACCTTCCTCAATTAAGAGACAAGGGGAGTGAAGAATGGAACTTATTAAAGAAGATCAACAATTGTTTAAATTAACTGCTGAAGACATAATGATTTCCTCTGAAAAGGTTGCCCATGTTCAATTAAATAACCCACTAGAGCATGCATTATTAATTCTAGTTACGTCTGGCTACTCTGCCGTGCCTGTACTAGACTCAAAATATAGATTTAAAGGTATAATTGGTAAGAGTTCAATTTTGAATGAAATTATGGGCCTTGAGCGCTTTGAAATAGAAAATTTAACAACGACAACTGTTGAGGCCGCAATGCAGACAGATGTGCCTTGTTTACCAAAGTCTGCAGACTTACTAACGTGTTTAAAAGCATTAATCGATCATTCATTTATTTGTCTAGTTGATGATAAAAACTATTTCGATGGAATTGTAACGAGAAGAGCAGTGTTAGAGCAGTTAAATCAATTTTTTCATGTAAATAAAAAAGATTTAAATCAATAGATTTCAGGCACCAATTTTATTAAATAAGTAAATTAGAAAAAGGCTCATGAGTATTCGTTCATTCATGAGCCTTTGTTAAAGTTAATCAGCCTTATGATCGTCAATTAGACGTGTCATTTGTTGTGGATATGGATACTTGATTCGATCGGTATTAAGTGCTAACTTTACTGCCTTCCGAATATCTCTCTCAGCGCTCCATTGCTCCATATTGACCGTTTGACCAACAATTCGAATCGTCATATTTGTAGCACCAAGCTCATTGACACCAATTACATTAGGACCATCGACAAATCGTTCATCAGATTGGAACTCCTGACAGACGAGATTTAGAATCTCCAGCGTTTGATCAAGGTCAGATTCATAATTAATGTGAATATCAACAAGCGCGCGCATAGTTCCGCGAGAATGATTAGCAACACTTTCAATTTGGCGATTCGGAATAAAGTTCAATGTACCATCAAAACTACGAATTTGAGTTGTCCGCAACCCAATTTCCTCAACGATTCCATCATAATTAGCAACGGTGATATATTCGCCGACTTCAATTTGTTTTTCAAGTAAGATAAAAAATCCTGTGACTACATCACTTACCAATCCTTGTGCACCAAAACCAATTGCTAATCCAACCACTCCAGCAGATGCAATTAAGGGACCGATAGGAACATCGAATATTCCGAAGAGCATTGTGATGAAGATAAAAATTAATACGTATGAAAATATGTTTAAAGTCAATTTTTCTAAGGTGATTAGTCGAGATTTTGACACTTTTTGTCTCTGTGTGGTTCTTTGCAAAAGATTCGATATTATTTTGTTTCCTAATGATCGAGCGATAAAATAGGCGACGACCAATAAGATAATTTTAATACCTGTACTGATAACAATGTCGATGATTGTAGAAAAGTTTATAGACATAAGAAGAACTCCTTTCATTAAAATACAATAACTTATCTCATTTGAAGATTCAACAAAAATTAATTTAACAATTCTTAATAACGAATTATGAAAAACAAAGAAAAAAGAGTAAAAATGGAAAGTGGACATTTTCTCTAATCTAACTTCAGCCTTAAGGCGGATTTTAGCTCAATAACGATAAATTCGAGTGAAAGGGCTAGTAATTTATTTCGTAACTCGATATATTAATAGTTGTGTAAAAGAGATATTGAGGAGGGGAGCAAAAATGGAAACGTTTAAAAAATTAAAACAATTTTATTGGCCATACAAGAAATATTTTATCGCATCTTTATTTTTTGTTTTAATTGTAACTGGGATCACCGTTGTGTATCCAATGGTTTTACAGTTAACAATTGATGAAGTCATCATGGCAGAAAATTATGATTTAATTCCGGTTTTATCAGTTGGTTTTATTTTACTTATGGCGGTCAAGGGAATTACGAACTTTTTACAACAATACTTAGGTGATTTATTTGGTATTAAATCAGTCTACTTGTTACGTGACAATCTATATAAAAAACTTCAACGTTTATCATTTACTTATTATGATAATGCAAGAACTGGAGACATAATGTCCCGATTAACAATGGATGTTGAAGGATTCAAGTTTTTCCTTGCAGCTGGACTGAAAGAACTTGTTCGTGTTGTTTTCTTAATCGGCACAAGTTTAATTGTTATGTTCTATTATTCAATCCCGCTAGCATTACTGACGATGGCTGTTATGCCATTTCTAATTATTGTCGTAAGAAAGTTTGATCAAAAAGTTCACCCGGCATTCCGTAGTATTCGTCGATCGTTAGGAAACTTAAATACTCGGATTCAGGAAAACGTCAGTGGGATGAATACTGTTAAATCATTATCAAAAGAGGATTTTGAAATTGATCGCTTTACGATTGATAATAAAGAATATCGTGAAGTGAATATAAAAACATCACATATTTGGGCGAAGTATTTCCCATTGATGGAGCTCATCGGAAACATTGCAATGGTTTCATTGCTTATTTTTGGTGGATGGCTAGTTATCGAAGGGGATTTACAATTAGGTGAACTTGTTGCTTTCTTTAGTTTAGTCAACTATATTATTGGCCCGTTGATGCACCTTGGGTTTATTGTTAACCAATTCTCACAAGCGAAAGCAGCGGGTGAGCGTTTATTAGATATTCTTGAAGCTGAAGAAAAAATTACTGATTTTGAGGATACAGTCAAAGTTGATAAACTTAAAGGTCATGTAAAATTCAAGGATGTCACACTTAGATACTACGAAGATGATGATGAAGCCTTAAAAAATATTAACTTTGAAGTACCAGCAGGCAAAACAATTGGATTAATCGGTGCGACTGGTTCGGGTAAAACGAGTATTACTCAATTAATGACACGTTTTTATCAGCCGTCTGAAGGTGAAGTTTACCTAGATGGTCGTTTAACAACTGATTACTCGTTAGCATTTATTCGTCAACAAATTGGGTTTGTTTTTCAAGAAGCTTTCTTGTTCTCAACGACAATTAGAGACAACATTGCCTTTGGAAATCCACATGCTTCAATGGATGATGTTATTGAAGCGGCTAAACGTGCCCAAGCACATGATTTTATTATGGAAATGCCAAAAGGGTATGACACGATGCTTGGTGAACGAGGTATGGGGCTCTCTGGTGGTCAACGACAACGAATATCGATAGCAAGAGCATTACTGATCAATCCAAGTATTCTTGTGCTAGATGATGCAACATCAGCTGTTGACATGGAAACAGAACATAGAATTCAACGTGCGCTTAAAGAAGTAATGGATGATCGGACGACATTTATCATTGCTCACCGGATTTCATCTTTAAAGCATGCGGATGAAATTTTAGTTTTAGATGATGGAGAAATCGTTGAAAGAGGAACACACGAAGAATTACTTATAAATGGTGGACCATATCAGCGGATTTATGATATTCAATACAAAGATAGAGATGCAATAACTGATATTAGTTAACTTGGAAAGGAGTGAGATTGTTGAGTCAAAAAGAAACGAATCAGAAGAAAAATGCTTATTCAAATCGTTTTTACTATCCACAAGATGAAGCGATTGAAAAGCCTTTTAACTGGAAACAAATGACTCGTCTTTTGGAATATATTAAACCATATTCAAAGACATTATTACCGGCTGCTTTTGGAGCAGTTCTTGTTAATATGATTGTTCGATTACTCGTGCCGATATTAATTGGTCAGTTCGTTATTGATCGGGCGATTATTAATCAGGATTATCAATTACTCGTTTATTTAATTATTTTTGTGGTTGCACTTTATTTCATTAACTATTTAGCTAACCACTTCCGAATAAAAACAGTGAACGTATTGGGGCAACGAACGATTCACGATTTAAGAAGGCAGTTATTTACACACGTTCAATACTTGTCTCATGATTTCTTTGATAAACGTTCAGCTGGTTCAATTTTAGTTCGTATTTTAAACGATGTTAACTCATTACAAGAACTCTTTACTAATGGGATTATTAACATCTTAATGGATGCATTCATGTTGATTGCGATTATTGTTATTTTATTTTCACTAAGTCCGCAGTTAGCGCTTGCTGTGCTCGTTATTTTGCCGTTAATGTTTTATATTTCAACAAAACTTCGTCGAAACATTAGAAGAACATGGCAAAATGTTCGGTTAATCAGATCTCGCTTGAACTCTCACTTAAACGAGAGTTTACAAGGGATGAGAATTACACAGTCTTTCGCTCAAGAGAATGAAAATGCTGCCTATTTTGAGGGTGTTAACCAAGAAAACTATGAGCGTGAAAGAATTGCGATGAAGAAGAGTGCTTATTTCGGTCCGATTATTGAAATGAGTAACGCAATTGGTACTGTTATTTTAATTGCTTACGGTTCAGTCTTGATCATTAACCAGTCAATGGAAATTGGAACATTTGTAACCTTTGCTTTCTTCCTGGGCATGTTCTGGGAGCCGATCTCACGATTAGGACAAATTTATAACCAATTACTAGTTGCAATGGCATCTTCAGAACGAATTTTTGAGTTTCTAGATGAACGACCAACAGTAAAAGAAGCGGAAACACCGGTTATTTTAGATGATATGAAGGGTCAAATTACCTTTGATAAAGTTAAGTTTTCTTACGATGATGAACGTATCGCTCTCCATGAAATCTCAATTGAGGTTAAAGCAGGGCAAACGATCGCTCTTGTCGGACATACTGGTTCAGGTAAATCAACGATTGCAAATTTAATTAGTCGTTTTTATGACCCAACTGATGGTAGTGTCATCATTGATGGTCATAACTTGAGAGATTTAAGTTTAGAAAGCTTAAGAGAGCATATTAGTGTAGTATTACAAGATACATTTATCCCAGATTATTCACAGTCCCACCACAAACCCTTAAGAAACTGTATCAAATCAATTAAAAATAACCAATCGATCTTTCACTAATTAAGTGAAAAGGAGCCCGATCTTTGATATTGTATAAGTGTCTAA
>DUPD01000109.1 GCA_012838505.1 Bacilli bacterium
TCGACATAGACGGAATTGAGTTTGAAAATACTATTTTTAGTCATGTCACATTTAAGGATGTTTCTTTTGAAAAAATTTTCTTGCGAGATGTACAATTTAACTCATGTGATTTATCACTAGCCAACTTTAATCAAACGACAATGCAACGTGTTGAATTTAATAATTGTCAATTAACGGGTATTACAATGGCTGATGGGCGTTTACAAAATGTATTGTTTAATCAATGTAACTTAAGATTAGCAGGATTGGGCTATACGATGAAGAAATATGTGCATTTTATCGAATGTCTGCTTAACGAAGTTGACTTCTACCATAGTAAGTGGTCCAATATTTTCTTTGAAAAATGTGAATTAACAGGAGCAAATTTGCTAAATACGAGATTAAAAGGGATTGACTTAAGTGATTCAAGCTTCGACTATCTAACTGTTAGAACGGCAGACCTATACGGTTGTATTGTAAATCCAATTCAAGCACAGCAACTATCAGCTTTACTTGGTTTAATCATTAAATAATTGTGAACTTTACGGTAATACTAGGTAGTTTGTTAGAGGTGCTTAGCCCTGGTATGAGTAAAATTATTGTGGGCGCAAAAATATATTAACCCCTTCACTAAGTGAAGGGGCCAGCAAGCGATAGCGCGGTAGGAAACAAAGCAAAAGTCATGAAAAAAGGGACACTCCTTGGTAAAATGATAGTCGAGTAAAACACCATTACCGAAAGGAGAATCCCTCATGGAAAAGAATATCATAAAATACCCAAATTTAAAACAAATTGAGCAATTGGTTTGGAGACAATTACAAGAAACCTTTGGTTTCGTTATGAAACAGGTCTTGGAGGATATGGACCAACAGATTGCCGATGAACGTGATAAAAAGCGCTATCGTCTTATTGATAAAAGAAAGTTTAATATAGCTAGTCTCTTTGGTGAGATTGAATTATATCGCAATTATTACCTTGACCGATCAACTGGGGAATATGTCTATCTTCTTGATCGTTATCTAGAGTTTGAGGAGGCCGGTTCTTTTAGTCCATTGATTGAGGAAGCTGCCATTGAGCTAGCTGTTAAGGGTCGCTCCTATCGAAATGCAGCTAATACATTACAAACTCTATTAGGTTACCGGGTTATCAGTCATGAGGCAATTCGTCAACACCTATTAGAGGTTACGTGTAAACCTAAAAAGCGTGAACCTATACTCCAACCCGTCTTATTTGTAGAAGTAGATGGTTTATTTGTAAAACGCCAAGGTAAATGGAAAAAGGGAAAAGAAGAGAAAATAGCAGCTGTCCATCAAGGATGGGAAGTCAATGGAAAACGGGTTAGCCTTAAGAACAAACGTCATTTTATTCACAAAGGAAAGCAACCCTTTTGGGAGGCTTTTGAGGACTTTCTAATTGAAAACTTCGAATATGACCCGACTTTTCACAAGCTGGTTATAAATGGAGATGGTGCCAACTGGATTACATCCTGTCGTGAGTATTTTAAAGGTCGTGTATTCTTTTCTCTTGATCGCTTTCATGTGGCACGAGAGGTTAAGAGTATATTCAGTAAGCATCCTCGTTATCGGTCCATTCGTAAAGCCCTTGCGGCATACAAATACAAAACGTTCTTAACAGAGCTTAACAGTGCCGTAGGAACGCTTGAGGATGAGGAGAAGGAGGAACGACTTGTGTCGTTTATCCGCCAATTAGAAAAATATCCAGAAGCATTGGGAGATTATAGAATATGGTTAAAAGAACAGGGAATTGATACAACTGGTATGCGTCCAATGGGAAGCGCAGAGGGAACCATGAGTGTGTTTGCCAAAAGACTAAAAAATGGCCGTAGTTGGTCGGATAAAGGTGTAAGTGCCATGGGCACTGCATTAGTGGCCTTCTTGGATAATTTGTCCCTAAAGACTTTATTCGGGCGAATAGATAAATGGACAGAAATCGAGCTGGAAAAGAAACCACCAAGACATTATAAAGAAAAGGTTAAAAGAACCATTGGTCAGGTTACCAGAGACAATCTTATGTACCTAAAAGGAAAGGCAAATATTCCGATATACAACGTGTTAAAGGAGTTATCTGGTTTTTAAAAAAGGCAAAAACTTTATCAAGGGGTCACCTTAAAATGATGAATCCGCTTTCATTATTAACGTAGAAAAAATTGCCTACAAATACTTGACTCAAACGCGAAAGGTAAATTTAATGTTTTTTTGTTGGTTTATGTTATACTATATTACTGGGTAGAGGAGGAGAGCGAATTTGATTGAACAGCATTTTAATCAATTAGACATGATAGTAGAAGAACATGCAAACCAAAAAACACAAAATTATTTAGATAGCTTAATTGAAGTTTTAGAAATGACTTTAGCTGATAAAGATCAAATATCTGACCAATCATTGTTTGAAAAAGTGAAGCAACTACAATTTGATCAATTAGAGAAGGATCAAATTCGTAAAGTAATTGAATTAGCTAGCCTCAAAGGACTACAAGGAGCTGTTCAAACGCAACATTTGATTACACCAGATACAATTGCGAGTTATATGGTTTATCTGATTGAAAAGATTTTTCCGGAAAATCAGGAATTAAGGATATTTGATATTGTTTCAGGATCAGGAAATCTGCTTACAGCGGTAATGAATCAGTTAGAACGTCCAGTTCATGCCTATGGTAGTGAAGTTGATCCTACTTTGATTGAGTTAAGTGTATTAAGTGCAAATTTACAACAAAATGTGATTGAATTTTTCCATCAAGATAGTTTGCAACCTTTTTTACTAGATCCAGTTGATTTAGTAATTGCTGATTTACCAATTGGTTATTACCCTGATAATGATCGTGTAAAATCATTTAAGGTTTATGTCGAGGATGAATATACATACGCTCATCACCTATTAATTGAACAAAGTTTAAATTATACAAAAGAAGCAGGTTTCTGTATTTTTGTTATTCCAAACTCACTGTTTTCTAGTGATCAAGCAACTCAATTACACGCGCTCATTCATCAGTCAGCTCATGTTGTTGGTTTATTGCAATTACCTAATACGATCTTTAAATCAAAACAAAATGCAAAAAGTTTATTTGTTCTACAGAAAAAGGGGAAAGATACAAAAGCGCCTAAAGAAGCGTTATTAGCACAGTTACCGTCATTTAAAGATTTGCAGGCAACAGAAAATATAGTCGCTAAAATGAATCAATGGTTTAAAGAGGCAGGATACGATCAATAAAATTTGTTCGAAAATGCCGAAAAATGAATTGCGTTCTAGTTGCATTTTATATTGTTTGTTCGTTAATATAGGGTAGGTAAGAAAAATTGATTAAATAGGTATTTGAAAGGATAGGATAATGTTGTATAAAGTATTATCAATTAATGCTGGGAGTTCGTCGTTAAAGTTTCAATTGATTGAAATGCCAGAAGAAA
>DUPD01000054.1 GCA_012838505.1 Bacilli bacterium
CTTTTAATATTTGCTTAACAATTCCAGAACCTTTTCTCATCTTCTTCTCCTTAAATATGATAATTAGATTTTAACACAAAGTTATCCACAACTAACGAATTTTATAATTTCCTAAACAATAAAAAAACAAGTCAAATGAATGACTTGCTTTTTAGAGTGGCTCAAGACGGAGTCGAACCGCCGACACACGGATCTTCAGTCCGTTGCTCTACCAGCTGAGCTATTGAGCCATATCCAGGCTTAGAAAATATGGCGGAGGAAGAGGGATTCGAACCCCCGCGGGCCGTGAAGCCCCTGTCGGTTTTCAAGACCGATCCCTTCAGCCGGGCTTGGGTATTCCTCCGTGTAATATTTGTATGGTGGACCCTGCAGGACTCGAACCTGCGACCGATCGGTTATGAGCCGATAGCTCTAACCAGCTGAGCTAAGGGTCCTAAATAATGGGGCGACCGGTGGGGATCGAACCCACGCGTGTCGGAACCACAATCCGATGTGTTAACCACTTCACCACGATCGCCATTATTTAACTTTAAAATTGGTAGCGGCGGAGGGGATCGAACCCACGACCTTTCGGGTATGAACCGAACGCTCTCGCCAGCTGAGCTACGCCGCCATAATTGGCTCCACAGGTAGGATTCGAACCTACGACCGATCGGTTAACAGCCGATTGCTCTACCACTGAGCTACTGTGGAACAAATAAATTGTCGCTCAAAATATATGTAATGACTTCAGCGACGATTACTAATATATCATAATAAAAAAAATCAGTCAATAGTTTTTAATTAATTTTAAAATCTAGCGCGAATAAAATAGAAACACTCAGTAAGACAAGCTCACTGAGTGCTTTACTTTTAATGAATCGCTTCAGGAATTTTTTCTCCAATTACTTCTTCTGCAATATTAACAGCATGGTCACCAATACGTTCTAAATTACTAATGATGTCAACATAGATCATACCTGAGTTTGGTGAACAGATTCCTTCGTTTAAACGGATAATATGTTTTTTTCTAAATGTTTTTTCCATCTGATCAATCTGTGTTTCATATTCAACGACTTTTAATGCTTTTTGTCGATCACGGTTAACTAAAGATTGGATAGCTAAATCAACTGATTGACTTGTAACTTCAAACATTTCCTTTAAATCTTCTTTTGCTTGATCAGTTAGTACTGTCTTATTCGAAACTTTAAATTGGATCAATTCAATAACATTTTCAAAGTGATCGCCAATCCGTTCGATATCACGAACACAATCAAGTAAAGCCGAGTGTTTTTCACTATCCGATTCAGATAACTGTGTAGCTGCAAGGTCAATTAAATAATCAGTAATTTCTTGATCCATTCGATTGATCGTATTTTCAAATTGCAAAGCATTATTCGCATGGGTCGTGTCGTGAGTTGTTGAGAATAAAGCAGCTTCTTCTAAACCACGTAAAGCATATTTACCCATTTGAACGACTTCTTCTTTTGCCTGATCTAACGCCACTGAAGGTGATTGTTGAATAAAAATTGGATCTAAGTGTGTTGGTTCAATCCCTAATGACGATTCTTCACCAGGCACTAACTTCGTTACAATAAAGGCTAAGACACTAATGAATGGCAGTAATAATAACGTGTTTGCAATATTAAAGATACCATGGGCAAATGCAATCGTCATTTCAGCATTTAAGCCTAACGCATTTTGAATCATTGCAATTAGGTTTGTATAGGGTACTAATAAAAGCATAATAATGACTGAACCAATCAGATTAAATATAACGTGTGTCAGTGCAGCCCTTCTTGCAGCTACAGCAGCGCCGATCGATGCAAGCACTGCAGTGATTGTCGTTCCGACGTTGTTACCAAATAGGACGGGTAAGGCCCCATCTAAATCAATTGCACCTTGGCCAAATAAATTTTGTAAAATACCGATCGTTGCAGAAGAGCTCTGAACGATAAAAGTAAAGATCATTCCAACTAGAAAACCTAAAATAGACTTATCTGACATATCGACCATTAAGTCATGAAATGCCTGTACATCTTGTAAAGGAGCAAGACCGTCACCCATTAATTTCAAACCAAAGAATAGTGCACCAAAACCAAAGATTGCTTCACCAATATTAACTAGCTTCTGATTTTTGAAGAAAAAGATAATTAAAGCTCCAACCGCAAGTATCGGTAAAGCATAATTTTCTAATTTAATTCCAATAATGAAAGCTGTAATTGTTGTTCCAATATTAGCCCCCATAATGACACCAATCGATTGTCTTAGTGTCATAAATCCAGCATTAACTAGACCTACTGTTAAAACTGTTGTTCCTGAACTCGATTGAATCAACATCGTGACGACCATACCGGCAATAACACCTAGGATTGGATTACTCGTAAATTTATCTAAAATGTCTTTTAATCGATCACCAGCTGACTTTTGTAATCCATCACCCATTGATTTAATTCCTAATAAAAAGATACCTAGACCGCCAAAAAACTCAAATACAATCGACATAACATCTAATTCCATGCTTGTCCGTCCCTTCAAAAATAAATTCTTCTATGTAAGTGTAACAGGCACACCAATGTCTATTATTAATTATCTATTAACCATTTGTAAAGAGTTTTCGCTAAAACTTTACATGATCTTAACATAACGATGTTTTATGTAAAATTATAGTGTTTTTTAGCAGTAAAATACCCTTAATGAGTCTTTAGGGAATCATTAAGGGCGGAAATTAACTTCCTCTTGCTTTACCATTAGATTTGTCCAAAGTGTCAACTAATATACGTGTTCCATCAACTTGCTTAACAATAATTTCGGTTTCCTTTTCGATCCAATATCCATTTGAGATCGCACTATAATTATTATCATCAATTTTAATTGTACCAACTGGTCGTAAATTGGATAAGGTAATGCCTGTTTTACCAATTAACTTTTGGTGCTCAACATTCACAGAACTATATCCTTGTTCATCAGTTAATCGATCAAGCAAAGCTATTTTAGTCCACAATTTCCTTTTGGGTAAAACTTTGAGCCAGACTAATGAACTAACAGCTCCAATAACAACACCGATAATTGCGTATAGGCCGACAATCCAATTTGGTGAACTTACACCTACTGAAATGATCATTAGTAACACACCGATACCAGCGAGGGTTCCATCATTGATAAATTCACCATCTATAAAAATAAAAATAATACCGAGGAAGTAAAGAATTGTCATCGTTACAATCATAGAAGTGTCGAGATACACATAAAAATAGAGTGTGATTAATGAAAAACCGATTAATGCAAATAGACCTCTTGCTCTAACTAATAGTTCACCAATAAGTAACATTGTACCGATACCAATAATAAAGAAACTGATCCAATATAGTGAGGAAATATCCACTATTATAACACCCACTCTCTTTAAGATTTTTAAAAATGGAGGATAACCATGGCTAACAAATTCAAGTTGATCGTTTGTTTATTCATAATCCTATTATTCATCGCTGCATATCATGATCTAAATAGAGGTGATTCTATGACGACATTTACAACTGACCACTCCTCCTACTCTAATTATGATAATAAAAGTTTAAATTTTCAAGTTATTTCTTATCAAACCAAGACAAATGATCACTTTTTATCGATTATAGAGAAACTAAATCCAGAAACCTTAATAAACATCGAAACATTCATCAGTGATTTTCAAGCACTTAATCCTAAAGCTGATATTTATCAATTAGAAGCCAACCAAATTTATTTATTTCCTCAATACGAACAATGAAAAAAAGCTAAAGATTGATGTCTTTAGCTTTCTGCTACAGCGACCGTATGATGATTTTTTGCTTTGGTTTGTATCGTTTGGGCGTATTGACTTTTTGCTGTACCATTGTCTTTCATGTAGTTTTCCATTCCTGTCATTCCTCGATTATAAGCAGTTAAAGCTTGGTCCCAGTCATTATACTTGTGATGCAGGAAATCTAAATAAACAATCGCTAGTTTCATCGAGTAGTAAGGATCAAAAAGTAACTCATCATTGTAGGGGAGGTCAGCCATATCTGCAATCCACGGAGCTGTATTCTTCATGAATTGCGACATTCCATATGCATGTCCATACCTTGTTTCAGGTCCAATCAAATCTGGATCAAATGTATCACCTGTTTCTACTTTTAATAATTCATAAATTAAAAATGGATCAATGTCATATTGTGTTGCTTCATTAACTAAATAAATTGCCCATGTTTTCTTAAAACGTTCATCACTATCTTTAACCATTTGTTCGGCAATTTCTTCAACATAAGCCCAATGCTTATAATCCTCACCTGTATTTATCAACTCAACGTCATATGTTGTTGTTGCTTTTAAATGTTTATTTTCAGCAACTAAGATCCGGTTTTCTGCTATTAATGCTTCCATTTTTGTTTGTTTTTCTTGTAGCTTTTGTTGGATAAACAAAACTCCAGTAGCAGATAAAATCGAAAGACAAAAAATAATTATTGTCTTTTTCATATCTAATTACATCCTTTCTGGTAACAGCTTTACGTTACAAATGGATATGCTAAAGTATCTTTTCAAAAAATGCAACTATTAAGCACTTTTTAAACAAAAAGATAAACATTTTGTGGTTAAAACATATATTATTTAGAGGTTTTTATTGTAGAGGAGGGTATCAATGAATCCAATCTTTAAGAAAGTAGTTCGTAAAAAATTGACTGAGGTGAGCCCAAGTGAATTAATCATCCAAGCTCAAGATTATCAAGTTGAATTAACCCAAAATCAAGCAACTCAAATTGTTAATATGTTAAAGCAAAAAAAATTGGATCCATTTAAAAAAACAGATTTAGTTAAAATGTTAACTTTTTTAGAACAAATCACCGATCAAGCAACAGTTAAAAAAGCAAAAATCATCCTCAATCAATTTATTAAACAATATGACATCGCTGAATGGTTTTATTAAAAAAATGGGGCTGTCCAATAACCCCTGAAAAAAACCCTGAAAATAAAACAGACGGAGAAAAATTAAATTTTTCTTCCGTCTGTTTTTAGTTTTGTTATTAAAAGCTAAAGGTAGCCTACGAATATCAGCTACTTTTAGGATGTTGTGGGCTAACGCCACAATCCCAAATTCGACATGGA
>DUPD01000055.1 GCA_012838505.1 Bacilli bacterium
TATATCGGACTATCATTTAAAATGTTTAATCTTTTTTATAAAAAAATTATTTTTTATTTAATAGATCCAATATATTAAGTTGATTGTTCAATGCCTGTTTATTTTGTTCTTGAATTTCTAAGTAAATCTCTTTTCTATGCACGTCTATTTCTTTAGGTGCGGTGATGCCGAGTTTAACTTGGTCGCCTTCAATTGCGACAATTTTGACTTCTATGTTCTCTCCAATTTGAATTGCTTCGTTTAATTTTCGAGTGAGTACAAGCATCGTTAAGCACCTTCTTCCTGTTTAGGTGTTAATGGTGCTTGGATCGAATGGTTTTTATGATTGGTTACGTATTGTTTGGCTAGTTTTTTATTTAGATTAACGATAATCGGTGCTTGAAGGTTAATTGTGCTATCGGTAAAGTTTTCTTTTAGTGTGACGATACTAAGTAGAGTCACGTCTTGTTCAGATTCAATTTCAAGTAATTCAAGTGTTGCATCATCAATTTCAACCTCATAGTCTTGATACAGTTGATGTGGCGGAATGACGATAAATGCAATGTTAGGATCATTGATTGATTGTAAGACTAAAAATGCTGGGTTATCTGGAATATCTAGTCCGATAAATTTCTTCTCATTTGGAAAGCCTAATATGCCATTTGGAAAGGTAATGATGTCTTCTTTAGAAATCGTTACCTCATTAAAATATTTCGTTTGTATTTTCATATGCTCCAACCCTTCTATTAAATTAACATTTCATATCCGAAACTGCGGTAATAAAGATCGGCGAAATCAATATCTAGCTTTTGTTCTTGTTTAATTCCTGTTGTCACTTGACCCCGTGTATATGTCATGATTGGTTTGTTTGTTGTGTGTCGAATTAATGGTTGGTTTGCTTCGATTCGGATATCGACTTGTGCTGGTTGGTAATTCGTTTTCACCGAGAAAACAGACGGAATAAATTTAATGTTGATTGGCTTTTGATCCTTGTGTGCATTACGTGTTGCTTGAGCAATTAAAGCATTTCCACCGTTTTCTATTTTCATTTGTTCCATCCCTTCGCGGGTGCGTCTTGCGATTCCTTCCATCACGCTTTGATAACCTGCTTTTGCCCAATCATTTCGTGAAACAATTGCACTTTTCAGACCGATATCATACCAAGCTTGTGATTGATCAATTGTCAAACGACCAGGTCTGGTTCGAATTGAAAGATCGGCAGCTGGTTGCTGAATTTCTTGGGTTGCTTTTGGTTGTCTAATGTCTTGATGAGCATTTTGAGTGTTGATTGAAATTTGGGCAAGTTGTGATTGCATGCGAACTTGTGGAACACGCAATTGGATCACTTCCTATCTTTTTCGACTTAAAAATTGCTGTTAGAACAGCTAAAGAGCTTAATCAGCTACCTGACCAGCTCTTTAGCTCACCGTAAAATTTATTATCTTAGAAAATCTAATAATGATGGTTGTAAAACACGTGCTCCTGCGCTTAATGATGCACGGTGAATTGCTTCTTGCATCGTTAAGTTCATAATCACTTCTGCCGTATCCGCATCTTCGTTATCTGACATCATTTGTTCAGCATTCACACTTTGGTTTCTTAATCGGTTTTCGATCAATTCAACACGGTTCATCCGAGCACCAATTTCAGCACGTTCTTGTAGTGTGTTATTTAAATGAGTTTCAAGCGTACCTAGATGACTCTCTAGTTCATCCGTAGTCACATCTGGATTGTTTAAATCATCAACAAGCGCTTGAAGATCATTAAAAAATTCTTCTGAAAAAACACTCGTTGGATCTGAGTTCACTTTAAAGCGGACACCAGATGACACTTCAATTAAGACGTCATTTGTATTTTCTGAGACAGTAAACGTTCCATCATCGTTTCGAACAAATGGTGGTGTGCGCTCTCCTGTAACTGGATTGATAGGCCCGGTCGTATCCGTACCATTGAACATATATTTATCATTGACTCGTGTATTTGCTAGGTTAACCATTTGATCAACGAGTTGATCGATCTCTTTGGCAATATTCATTCGGTCATCTTCACTATTTGTACCATTGTTTGCTTGAAGTGTCAGATCATTCATTCGGTGGAGCATTTGCGTGACTTCATGCATTGCTTCATCCGCATTATTAATCCAGTTGTTCACTTCACCTATGTTTCGTTCATATTGCTTAATATTTGACAGCTGTGAACGATAGTTCATCCCCTTCATCGCAACGACAGGGTCCTCTGATGGTCTAGTAATTTTTTTACCTGATGACAATTGGTTCATATATTTGTTGAGATTACCGTAACTGCCACTAATGTTTCTCAGCATATTATTTGAGATCATACTTTGTGATATTCGCATTTAATTCCCCTACCTTCCGACTAAGCCCATATTATTAATAATGCGATCGAGCATTTCATCAACTGCTGTCATGCTTCGAGCTGCTGCATTGTATGCGTGTTGGAATTTAATTAAATTAGTAATTTCTTCATCGAGTGATACAGAACTAACTGCCATCCGATTTTCTTCAACTTGTTGACGAAGCACTTGACTGTTCGTTTGCATTCTATTCGCTTCGTTTGCTCTTACACCGAGCTCACCAATTAATGATTGATAAAAGCTTTTGACTGATGTTCGTGTACCTAAGCCGACATCAAGATCATTATAAACTTCTGCTAAGTTAATTGCGTTTGTGCCGTCGCCAGTACCGCCATCTGGAGTTAAACTTGCGGCGATTAGATCAGGATTCGCTAAAATATCTGGATTAACTGCAATTGACCCTAATTGATCATCAGGGTTTTCAAAAATAAAGAAGTTTACACCTGGATCGCCGTCTAAATCGAATCCTGCTCTATGCACTTCGTTAAATTTATCAACATATGTTGTCAGCATCGTTTCTAAGTCTGCTTTTACTTCATTATAATACCCTACAGCTTCATTATTTTCATCAATATAACCATTCATTTCAAACAACGACTGCAATGAACCGATTGATTTGAATTCAAATGCATTTATCGTACCGTTATCTATTTCAACATCTGGGTGATCATTTGTCACAGTAATTTGAGAGATATTATTGTTCTCTCCAGGAATAATTTTAACCTCACTATGTGATCTTGTTTTTCCGTCAACTAAATTAATTCTCTCTTCACCATTTCTAAGTTCAATTGTCGCAATCCCTTCAGCAATCGGGCTTGGTTGACCTGAACTCTTATCGTAGCTCACTTCAATATCAATAATCGTCGATAATGAGTCGATTAGACGATCGCGTTCATCATAAAGATCGTTTGGAACAAGCCCGTGTGGCTCAATTCCTGCGATTTCATTATTAATATTAGCGATTTGTCTGAGCATTGAATTAATGTCTTCTTCTGTTACGTCAATTTGGTTTTTCAAATCATCTTGGACATCTTGAATTGATGATACTAAGTACCGGAATGTTTCGACGACTGCTTCAGCTCTTTGTGCAACAACCGTTCTCGTTCCCGAGTGGTCGGCACTCCCGTTTAAATCTTGAAGACTATTAAAGAAGTCTTCCAAGACAAAGGCAAGTCCTTCTTCAGTCGGTTCGTTTAGTAAGTTTTCCATTTGTTTCAGTGCACTTGCGTTTGTCGCGTAATAACCAAATTTACTATTTTCTTTGCGGTATTGTGTGTCCAAAAACTGGTCACGAATCCGTTCGATTGAACCTGCTTGAACGCCACTACCGACACCTGAAACAACACCACCTGGCTCTCGACTCACTGATAATGAGTTCATCTGTTCAAAATTAACCCGTTGTCTTGTATAACCAACCGTGTTCGCATTGGAAATGTTATGTGACGTAGTATATAAAGCAGATTGTTGCGCGTTTAATGCGCGCTTTGCCATTTCTAATCCGTGAAATGTTGATACCATGTGAAATCCTCCTAAGCTTTCGAATCAAATGTCGATCGTTTCGATTGCGGGTCATTTTCATTTTTCTTGTTGCCATAATTGACTTGTTCTATTGTTGGGCTGATTAAATCTAAATTCATTTGCACAAACTGCATCGACTGTTGTGTTAATTCTTGATTTAGCCTCTCTTGTGCTTTTAATTCAACTAAAACTTTCGCAAGTTCGGTTGATAATTTTTCTAATGATTCTCTATCGTTGTCATTGTCAACTTTTTCTATAAATGTTGTAATTGTTTTTTGATCATCTGTGAGCTGATATTGGAGCGCCCACTGATCGACCGCCTTTAACCGTTGTTTTTCAAGTTTATCAATTGCTTGAATATGTTTCTGTTCAGCTTTTAGAATTTGTTGTACTTCTTCAATCTCACCCGTCTTTAACAAATCTGTCTTTGTCGCGGATAATTGAAGTAAGCTTTGGTGCACTTGAATCAGTCGCTCAAGTGCTGATGATATCTGCGCAATCGGCATGAGGCTAGATCCTCCTTTTCTCTAACGAGTCCAACTTAAATCAGAGCCAACTTAAACAGTCGGCTCTGATTGTTTAGTTTTTCCAAAAAGATAATAATCCTTTAGCAACTTGTTCTGCGTCAACTTTATAGACGCCTGATTCAACATCAGCTTTAATCGCATCGACACGTTGCTTACGAGCTGGATCGATCCCGTTTAATTCTTGCATTTTTTTAGCTTGGTCCGAAATATGCAACTGATCTGCTTTCACTTGCTTTTCCGTCCGTGTTTGTGTGTATTGCTGAAGTTGCTTTTGATATGGATTCACTTTAGGTTGATTTGAACCATGTATTTTCAAGACCACTCACCTCTTTCCCGTTACTTGCTTTGCTAATCTATATATCGACGTGTTTACCAAAATGTTTAATGGTTTCTTTTCGCTTTATCAACGGCATAATATGTTCGGACGCGCTCACGCTCTTCTTGCTGATTCCGTTGGTCGATTGACTCAAGCTCATCTTCAAATTCCAACTCTTGTACAAGCTGATTCGAACACTTATCACACAGCTTTCCATCTGCAATTTGCTCCCCGCATCGTTCACATGGATACGTTAAGTTCGGAAATTGACTTGTTCGTAAGCGCTTTTCTTTCACAAACTTAATAATTAACGATTCCTCTACGCCTGTTCCTTCAACAATTTCAGGTATAGTCGCCTCACGATTAATACGTTTTTTCATAAAATTATAGACAGTTTGAAATTTTTCTTCCTCTTTATTATAACAATCCTGACAAATCGGACGAAGCGCCCGGACAAATAACTTTCCACATTCTTGACAATTATCGAGTTCGGCCATGAAATGTCCCACCTTTAAGAAAAAATACTACCTATATTATAACATATATATCGTCAGCTTTTTCTGAATTTAAAGTCAACTATCGTGCCAAGGTAAAACTCACGATCTGCTCACACCCTGCGTCTTGCAAAATTTTTGCCGCATGGTGGATCGTCGCACCTGTCGTGTAAATATCATCGATAATGATCACAGATGCTGGCACGGTTTCAGCACTTAGTTCAAATGGATTTTCCATTGCTAATCGTGCACGTCGATTTTTCTTCGCCTGCTTTTCACCCGTCGTTCGTTTTAGCACCGACACTGTTTGATAGGGAAGCAAGCTTGCCAACGCCTCAGCCTGATTGAACGCGCGCGATCTCAAACGCTCATCACTAAGTGGAATCGGCACAAGCTTTGTCTCAGCCGGGATCGTGGGAAAACAATTTTTTACCCCATCAGCAAACACATCAGCGAAAGCCTCCACCAGCGCATAATCGCCTCGATACTTGAATCGAGTGATTGTTTCTTTTAAAAATTCATTATACCGATAAACCGATCGATTCATTGTCATCAAGTCGCGCTTTTGCCAGCGTGCGCAATCGGTGCACGTCTGCTTGTCATCCCTGCCACAATACTCACAAGTTGGTGTGCTTATTTTAGCGAATTGGTTTGTGCAAGTGCGGCAGATTGGCGGTTGCTGCTTGAGATTAAATAATGTCGTCCAGGTAATTTCTACTTCAATTTGTTTGTCGCAAATTAAACAATTCATCGGTAGCCTCCTTGATCAAAGCCAGCTCGTTTGTTCATCTGCTTAATCGCAGTTAGGCTGTCCCGAATCGCTCGGGTGTAACCGTCATGGATGAAAATGACTTCCCCAGTTGGATCGTCAGGACTCCGACCAGCTCGACCGGCGATTTGGACGAGTGCCGCCTGATCAAACACATCGTGCCCTGCATCAATCACAGCAACATCAACTGATGGGAATGTTACGCCACGTTCTAGAATGGTCGTCGTCAGTAGGATGTCGATTTCTTTATTTCGAAATTGTTGGACCTTGGTAATCCGGTCAGGATCTTCGGCATGGACAGAAGCGATGATTTTGTCTGGTAGTTTTTTAACTAATGATGGGCGTTGACGCTCAGCTTGATTGATCGTTGCGGTGAAAATCAGTAATTGACGGGTCGGGTTTTGGCGATTCTGATACCAAGTCCAGAAACATTTCGGTAGTGTAGTTTTGCTAAATTTGTAGGTGAGAATTGGTTTTGGAACCGGAAGTGGTTGACCATGATAGCGGATCGGGACAAATACAGTCGGTGGTTTTCGTTTCAGTAGATCATCGCGAGGTGTGGCGGTCAAATAAATCATCGTTGATGTCTGCTTTTGCGCACGCTTCGTTGCATACGGCAAGCTCGGATCAGCATGATATGGAAACGCATCAAGCTCGTCAATAATCATCACGTCAAACGCGTCTTGGTAGCGAAGGAGTTGATGAGTCGTTGCCAGCGTCAGTTGTGCGGTTTGATGATTATTGCCACTGCCACCATATAGGCCAGTGATTGTCGTCGTTGGAAAAGCTTGTTTAAAGCGCGGGAGCAATTCACGAATCACGTCTGCTCGCGGTGACGTCAGACAAACCCGCTTATGTTGTCGGATCGCTAATGCGATCCCTTCAAAGAGCATCTCTGTTTTCCCAGCTCCGCAAACCGCGTGGACCAAGAGCTCGGTTTGTTTTGTTTCAATTGCTTCAATGATTTTATTCGAGGCGTAACGTTGTTTGTCGGTAAGTTTTCCTTGCCAAGCGAGAGGATTCGTTGTCGGGGTCGGCCAAGATGGTGCCTGACCCGTCCACTCGTAAAGCGGCGTGCAAGCCATTATCCTCCCCATCTGGATGCACTTTCGACAATAAGGATGCGTTTGCTGACAATTCGTGCAAGGAATTTTTCCAAAAAGATGTTTGGTCGTATTATTGCAACGTAAACAACGATGGGTGAAGTGGCGCCGGATGATCGGAGTGACGGGGGTTAGTTGGTGGGTTTCAATAAGATTGGTAAATTCAGCGTTGCTAAGATCGAGCTCTTCACGAAGCAAAAGCCGCCCAGCAAAGCGATTCGCATAATCAGTCAATCTTAATTCCTCCTTTAAGAGATGTAGTGTGTATTTTTGTTGAACTTGTACATAATCTTGAGTAGTTGTGCAGATTGCGGGGAAGTTGAGAGCATTTCATTCGACTTGAGAACAATTCGACTTACTTGAGAGCATTTCATTCAACTTGGCTGCATTTCCGCCGACTTGGCTGCATTTCCGCCAACTTGTCTGCATTCCACTCGACTTGGCTGCATTCCACTCGACTTGGCTGCATTCCACTCAACTTGTCTGAAAGTCCGCATAACTTAAGCGAAAATGACAAAACTCCACCGTAATTCATCACGACGGTGGAGTGATTGTTATTCGATATACCAGCCTAGTCCGAGTGAACCTTCGCCGAGGTGGGTTCCGATCACAGCACCGAAATAGCTTAACTCAATTGTTGCATTTGGAAAACGAGCTCTCAGTTCTTCCGCAAACGACTCGCCCAGTTCGGGTGCATTCGCATGGATTACTGTTGCGCGAATTGGTTTTCCAGTGTCTGCATCTTGCGCAAAAAGTTCAACAATCCGCTTGAGCGCTTTTTTCTGCGTGCGAATTTTTTCAAAAGGAACGATCTTGGTGTCAACGAAATGGAGGATCGGTTTAACTTGGAGCATGCTCCCGACGAGTGCTTGTGTTCCGCTTAAGCGACCGCCGCGATGCAAGTGTTGTAGATCATCGACAACGAAATAGGCACGCATTGACTGCTTCATTTCATTTAGACGTGCAATGATTGCATCCGGCGCGATGCCTTGCTCGACCATTTTTGCCGCTTCAATGACATAAAAACCTTGTGGCAAACAGCTGACTTCCGAATCGAATGGATAGACTTCGATATTCTCAACCATTCTACCGGCTGTTTGCATCGTCGCAAACGTACCACTAATTCCACTCGACAAATGAATCGCGATCGCTGCATCATAATCTTGCGCAAGCTCAGTCAATTTATCTGTCAGGTAGCCAATTGAAGGCTGTGATGTCTTCGGCAATTCCTTTGCTTCCCGCACAAGCGCATAAAACTCCTCCGCCGACAACTCCGTCTCTTCCTCATATGATTGATTACCAAAATTCACACTCAACGGTGCAACAATAATATTATATCTCTCTCGAATCTCTTCTGGAATATAAGATGTACTATCAGTTATAATTGCAACTTTCATAATCTGGACCTAACCTTCCTTAGTTAATAAATATAAGCATACACCTATTCTAGCGGAATCCATTGGGAAAACCTAGCTTTTTAAGAAACTATTTTATTAAAAATTCACCTTCGCTTGACACAAAAAACAATCTAGTGATAATCACTCAGCTAGATTGTTTTAGAAATGTCGTGCCTAAATTATAAAACTTCAACCCAACCGTTGCGAATTGCCATAACAACAGCTTGCGTTCGGTCGTTTACATTCATCTTTTGTAGAATGTTACTGACGTGGTTCTTAACTGTTTTTTCACTAATAAATAAGTGCTCAGAAATTGCACGGTTACTTTTACCGTCTGCCAAAAGTTGTAATACTTCACATTCACGGCGCGTCAACAGATGTAATGGTTTACGATATTCGATATCCTCAATACTTCCAGATTGGACTTTACTAAGCCTTTGAAATTCTTTGACTAGATTATGTGTGACTTTCGGGTGTAAGTATGAGCCGCCTTCACTGACAATTTTGATTGCGTCAATGAGTGCATCTGAATCCATTTCTTTAAGTAAATAACCATTCGCACCCGATTTTAATGCATGGGTTACGTAGTTTTCATCGTCGTGGATCGATAGAATAATTACATGAACTTCAGGATATTTAGCAAAGATGCGTTTCGTTGCTTGAACACCATCAACCTTTGGCATGTTAATATCCATTAAAACAATGTCAGGTTGATATTTTTCTACGAGACTTAAGGCTTCATCACCGTCTGCTCCCTCTGCAACAACTTCGAAGCTATCTTCAAAATCTAAAATCCGCTTAACCCCTTCGCGAAACAATACGTGGTCGTCAATAATAACTATTTTCTTCGTCATTTCTATTCCTCCATCTGCTTTCTATCCAAGCAATTCCAGACAACATTCTACGAGTAAAAATTATAGCACAATTTTGTGAACAATGTATGAATTAATAAACGATATTAAATGTGTGTCTGAAAAACACTGAACAAAGTCATCAAACAGTTCTTTATTTTTACAGTTTCTTAATTCTAATTATACATTATTTTAATACAAATACAGCATTATAATCAATTTGTATCATTACTTTAATGGGATTTTAACATAGACTGTTGTCCCGTCCCCAATTTTGGAGTTAATTGTTATTTCTCCAGCTAACATTTCTACTCGCTCTCGCATGCCAATTAGCCCAAATGATTTTTCACTCTTCTTAGCTAAATCAAAACCGACCCCGTCATCTCGAATTGAAACGGAAACTTGATTCTTTTCATTTCGAATATTGACATGAATCTGATCGGCGGCTGCATGCTTAACTGCGTTTTGGACAGATTCCTGAATTAAGCGAAAGAGTGCAACTTCATATTTGGAGGCAAGCCGATCTACACTGCCATGTTCAGATAAAGTAATCGTCAAATTATTATATTCTTCGAGATCAGCTAAATATTTTCGGATCGTTGGTACAAGTCCCAAATCGTCTAGCGCCATTGGTCGTAAGTTGTAAATAATCCGACGTACTTCTTGTAGCGAGCTCCGAACCATTGATCGCATGCTCTTCATTTCAACCAAAGCCTCTTCACCACTGCGTTCTCTAAATGTCCGATCAACAAGGTCTGCTCTTAATAAGATATTAGCAAGCATTTGAGCAGGGCCATCGTGGATTTCTCGTGAAATTCGGCGTCGTTCTTCTTCTTGAGTTTCAATAATTTTTAAACCGAATGATTGTTTCTGATTAGCGTCTTCTATTAATTCACTGATTTGCTTAAAATCATCGGTTAAATAGTTAGAGATCACTGAGACTTTTGAAACAAGGGCTGAGCCTTTTTCAATCATTTCTTCGAGTGATTTTAAGCGACGTTCAATAAAATCACGTTTTTGTCTTAATGATATTTCTCGTTCACGGACCATTTTTAATTTCGTTTGAATCTCATGGGCTGTCTCATAGACCTCTTTGATCTGCGCTTCCGTATATACATTAAAGTTCTTGCTAACTTGAGCAAGCCGATTGCGATAAAGTCGGACTTCTTTTTCAAGTTGATCGCCTTTAACGATCATTTTTTGGACTTTATCTCTCGTTTCTACTAACTCTTCAGTTAACACTTTATATTCTTCTCTTGACGACTCTGTTATCTCATAGATTTCACCTTTGCTTTTATCAACAACGTCAAGCATGCTATCAATTATTTCATCAAATTTTTTTTCATTAATTTGTCTCATCGGTTAGCTCCTATAACTAGCTATTTAATAATTTAATAATAGCATATTTCACTCAGAGCTTAAAAATGATAAGATAATAACCTAATGATTTATGAACAATAGCTAACGCTAAGTACCTTGTAGAATCTTAATTGTAAGCGTTATAATAAAGCTAACTTGTATTTTAGTATAACTCAAGGAGGCCATTATGACACAATCTTTATATAAATTTACAGTATGGATTTCTCAATTGGCGATCTTAAATTTGCTTTGGCTTGGCTTTAGTTTACGCCGTCTGTTGAACTTGTTCCTCTGCATTGCCCCTCAACATCTCAGCCACTTGATTAAAAATTAAATAACTAACTGTGAAGAGGACAATCAGGAGCACAATTAAATAAACTGCCAAAATCTGATTCCTCAACGTATTCCACCGCTCAAAAAACCGCACAAAACCCCTCCTTTGCAATGGAGTGAAACCTATCTAATGTGAATATAAATCACGAATAATAGCATTCAAGCTTTGATTTGAACAATTATTATTTGTATGTTTCTATTCACTTTTGCGATTGATAGAAACTGCGTATAGTCATCTGAAGACACGAAGACTCCAGCGGGAATAGGACAAGGAAAGCCCCGACAGCGATACATCGCACGAAGGAAATTGCTCTTTATTTCCGAGGATGAGCCGAAGATCCACTTTTGGAGCGATTTTTGCTACAAAAGTTAGCTGAGGCCATCCCCGCGGAACGCGAAGTGTCTTCAGATGACGTTCCTCACACAAGAGTCATTCATTTTTTCATCCTAATCAATCCATTTGATTCCATCATAGCAATTGAAGAAATATTTGTCTATTTACTAAAAATAGATGTCGTCTGCTTTACCTTATCTCGTTAACTGCTTATAATAAGAATGATAGGAGGTTTTTAAGTGTTAGAAACTTACTTAACTGTTCAAACACAAGGACAGGCTGAACTGATGATCCAAAAATCCCGATTTATCGGACACATAAAAAGAACCGAAACAGAAGAAGAAGCACAAGAATTTATTCGACAAATAAAAAAAGAACATAGCCAAGCAACACACAACTGCTCAGCATACCTAATCGGCGAACACGACCAAATTCAAAAAGCAAACGATGATGGCGAACCAAGCGGAACAGCCGGCGTACCAATGCTCGAAGTACTCAAGAAAAACGAACTGAAAGACACAACCATCGTCGTCACCAGGTACTATGGCGGCATTAAGCTTGGTGCAGGCGGACTCATTCGGGCATACTCAAAATCAACATCAGAAGCACTAAAAGCAACTGGCATCGTCAAGCGCCAATTAATGAAAAACATCTCAATCACGGTTGAATACCCGCTTTTAGGGAAAATAGAAAACGAACTACGCAACAACAATCATTTAATCGTTGAGATCGATTATCTCGAACACGTCACATTTAATGTCGTCGTTGCGGTCAATCAAGTTGAATCATTCACCGACTGGATCATCGACTTAACAAGTGACAATGTAAAGATTGAATTAAAACAAGATCAATACATCGAAATCCCTTACGAAACATAAACTAAACAATTAGCTATTTTGACAGGAGGCGTAGTGATTGAAAAAACTTGCAACATTACTCATGATCATTGGCATTGCATTTCTCGGCTTTGGCATTTACCAATATGTAAACATCCAAATTGCCGAAAAGAAAACACATAGTGAAGCAGAAGAATTACTAGCTCGGGCATATGCAGAGCCAAACAAAGAGATTATTTTTGAACCAGAGATTGGTGACGCGATCGGCTTGCTCAATATTGACAAGATCGACGCATCGATCGCTATTATTGAAGGAACTGACCCAGAAGAACTAAAACACGGGGTTGGTCACATGGCACAGACCGCCTTACCAGGGGAAAATGATCAAATCTTATTATCCGGACACCGCGACACAGTGTTCACCCGCCTAGGTGAAATTGAAATCGGTGACATTATTGAAATTGAACTTCCTTATGGCACATTCGAATATGAGATGGTCGATTCAATTATTGTTAGTGCTAACGATACGTCAGTCATTGGCTCTACCGCACCAAATGAAGAGCTTGTCATTTCAACTTGTTACCCATTCGGTTATATCGGGAGCGCACCTGATCGCTATGTCATTTACGCTGTCCCAGTAGAAAAATGACCAGGAGTGGTTTTATGAAAAAATTGACTTACCTAATCATCGGTTTATCCGTCATGTTTATTCTCGTCAGTTGTGCTGAGGATGAAGAGGCGGAAGTTATTTTACCAGAAGAACGATTCGAAGCATATATTGAGTTATGGCAAGACTATGACTTTGATCAAATGTATGACATGTTATCTGAGGAAACAAAAGCAACTTATAGTCGTGAAGAGTTTGTTGATCGTTATCAAAAAATTTATCAAGATTTAGAGATTGATGAATTGGTGATCGAGTACACATTACCGGAACACCCTGAACCTCTAGATGGTGAGGAGATTGTCTATCCAACAACATTTCCATTCACGGTCCAACAGCAATCAATTGTGAATGAAATCAAGTTTACAGCTGAAATCACAATGGTTGAACGGATAATTCCGGTTGACGAGGAAGAAACAATCAGTGACTGGGATGTCGAATGGCATCCGGGATTGATTTTTCCTGAATTAGCAAACGGGGGCACAATTACTCTCGTCTCAACGCCAACCACGAGAGGGGAAATTTTTGACCGAAACGGAAAAAGTTTAGCGGTCACTGATAAGGTCTATGAAATTGGGGTCGATCCTGGAAGATTCACTGAAAATCGGGACGCAGAAATTGAAGATTTAGCCGCACTGCTTGATATGAGCGTTAATGCGATTGATTCGGCATTAAGCCAGGGCTGGGTCTCTGACGGGATGTTCGTCCCATTAAAAACAGTTCCAGCTGATGATGATGACTACATTGCAGAGCTAATCGCGATTCCGCCAGTCATTGCTCAATCACAGACAGGGCGGTCTTATCCATATGGTGAGAGCCTTGCCCATTTGATTGGTTATGTCGGGCAAATCAATGAGGAAGAATTAGAAAATGATGAAGACGGTGTTTATTCCCAAACGGATTTGATTGGCAAGAGAGGGATCGAACAACTTTTTGAAGCACGCTTACGCGGTGAGGCTGGGATTCGAATCATTGTTGAGAGTGAGACGAGCAAAATTGGAATCGCTGAAAAGCCGCCAGTTCCTGGTGAAGATATTCATTTAACGATTGATGCTGACCTCCAAGAGATGATTTTTCAAGCTTATGACGGCGATGCAGGGACGGCTGCCGCGATCGATCCTCATAGTGGGGAGACACTTGCGCTCGTATCAAGCCCGTCATTTGATCCGCATGATTTTACTTATGGGATTAGTCAGGCAAAATATAATGATCTTGTTGAAAATCCAGATCAACCGATTTTAAACCGTTTTGCTTCAACATATTCACCTGGATCTGCGTTCAAGCCAATCACTGCAATGGTTGGTTTAAAAGATGGTGCCATTACCCAAGAGGATCGTATCGAAATTAACGGGTTAACATGGAGTCGAGATGGTTGGGGCAACTACCAAGTTCGACGCGTTTCTGAATCAGATGGACCTGTCGACCTTAAAGATGCGCTCATCCGCTCTGACAATATTTATTTTGCCCAAAAAGCTGTTGAAATTGGCGGCGATCAATTCACTAGCGGTTTAGAAGCATTAGGTTTTGGTGAAAGTGGATTAAATTTCGCCTATCCAATCTATTCAAGTCAAGTTTCAAACAGTGGTGAAATCGACCGCGAGACATTACTTGCTGACTCCGGTTACGGTCAAGGTGAAATTTTGATAACCGCATTGCATTTAGCAACAGCATACACACCGATTTTAAATGATGGAACGATGATTCAACCAATTTTGGAAACAAATCAAGAACAGGGACAATCATTTGCAGACAACTTAATCAGCGCAAATGATGCCGCATATTTACGTGATGCACTTAGACAAGTAGTCGCAGGGCCAAGAGGAACAGCCCGTAGAGCAAACATCGATACTGTTGCTTTATCTGGAAAAACAGGGACAGCCGAACTAAAGCAATCAAGCGAAGATGAGCATGCGCAAGAAAATGGTTGGTTCGTTGCCTACCCAGATTCACATGACATCATTATTGCGATGATGGTCGAAAATATCGAGGGTCATGGTGGAAGCGGCTACGTCGTTGAAAAACTAACATCGATTTACCAAGACTTATATCAATAATTTTTTTTAAAAAACACCTCGATGCGTGAGGTGTTTTTTATGTTATGGTAGTTTTTCTTCAATTTCAGCTTCACCGATCAGTTGATTGAGTCGATCGTTTAAGGCCATCTGAATCTCCGTTTGAAGCAGTTGATTATGAATTTCTGTTCGAATCTCATCTAACTCAGGTGCTTCCTCCATCTGTTCTGACAAAATCGCGTAAAAAGCCTCGATATCGTCACTCGACACTCGAATATCAGAAAACTGATCATTAATATAATATTGTTGTAGCAGTGACTTTGCCAAAATTTCACGAAAGACCGCTTCTGTATACGGTAATTGTGCTAAAATCTGCTCAAACTCTTCCTCCGAATCAAACTGAGCCTTCGTATCCTGAAAGATTGCCTCGGTTTCTTGATCGGTAACAATAATTCCTTTCGCAGCTGCATCTTGCGCAAGTAAAGTCTGCTTAATTAAATCCAACATTGCCGACTCACGAACGACAGCCAAATCATCAGGCACTTCACCAGATTGGGTTAGTGAATTTTTTATTTCAATATAAACCAAATTGTAACGATTACCATAAACTTCTTCACCATTGACAATAACAACAACCTGATCACGATCAACAATTTCTTCAGCTGAGACAATTTCTTCAGTCTCAACCTGCTCCTCAGGCTCTTCAAACTGAAGCTCTTCAGGCAACTCGTTATCCTGACCAGAGCAAGCAACAAACAGAGTACTCAATAAGACGAATCCAACAACTAATATTTTATCTGGGCGCACACCGATTCCCCATTCTTTAAAGATTTCTTACAGTATATTTTAATTGAAACATGTTTATGCACTTGATTCAAGTGTTTAACGCGGGAGCTGGCAACCTAAAATCGCTAATTAAATACGATTCGTAAGATTTTAGCCTGATTGCTATACCGAAATCTGATGATTAGCGCGTATTCGTTAGACTCCAACCTGATTATGTGAACGGTATCTGACGATTAGCCCTTATTCGTGAGAAATCACACCGAAGCAGAGGACGATATCTGACGATTAGCCCTTATTCGTGAGAAATCACATCGAAGCAGAGGACGATATCTGACGATTAGCACCTATTCGTGAGAAATCACACCGAAGCAGAAGACGATATCTGACGATTAGCACCTATTCGTGAGAAATCACATCGAAGCAGAGGACGATATCTGACGATTAGCGTGTATTCGTTGCTCGACTCATCGCATTCCCACAGAGCAGGGCACGATTAACACACGAGAAAACGATTAATGTCCATCGATCCACAGTAATTAATTTTTGACAAAAAGAAAAAACCGGTATACACCAGTTTTGACCGACTTACTTATTTAAAATGATTGCTACTTTGTGATCTTAGGAAGTACTTTTGTTTCTTGAACCATCTCTGATTCACAAAGTGGACAAGCTGGTTTTTCATCAAATGAATAATCGACACGCATCCACCCTGCACACTCTTCACTTGTACACGACCAAATTTTTGTGTCTACTTCTTCAACAGGCTCACGTCTATTATTATAATAAGCCATCAAACCACCCCTTTCTTGGGTCCATAACCCTATTATACGTCTTTTTCGAAAATAAAACAAAACGCAAGCAAAAAATTGCACACTCATCTAGTTGACGACCATCAAAAATAGGCGTAAGCTTGTTATCTAACGTCCCGAAACAAAAAAACCATTTAACTAGTTTAAAAATAGGTCTTTAGAATCATGCATTATTCTCCGATTTACCTTATAATGAAAACGGTTACAATTTTGGAATATATGTCTCTTCTTAGGAAAATGAATACTCAGATTCATGCTCTCAGTAGAGATAGCGTATTTTTCAAATTAGATTGTCCCCCTTATTGGCATCCAATCCATCGAAGAATTGGGTGCTCTTTTTTTGTCAAAAATAATCATGAGCAGATCACTTATCATACGAAGAATATCTGCTATGCTAAAACTAGATTAGTGAAAAGGAGTGTTATCAATATGCATTATCGAAAAATTGGTCAGACAGATTTAGCCGTTTCTGTGATTGGTGTTGGAACTTGGCAATTCGGTGGCGAATGGGGTGTCGATTTTACCCAAAATCAAGTCGATAAAATTTTAAACCAAGCCCGCGAAGAAGGAATTAACTTAATTGATACTGCGGAATGTTATGGCGATCACCTTTCAGAGCGATTAATTGGTGACTATTTAAAACGGTACGATCGCGAAGATTGGATCATTGCGACTAAGTTCGGACACCATTTCCACTCAGCTTTTGAGCGGACACGTCACGTTGATCCCGCTTCAGTCCTCAAACAGTTGGACAATTCATTAAAAGCGCTTAACACCGATTATATCGACCTCTATCAATCGCATTCCCTAACGGACGATGAATTCGACAACGACAAGCTTTGGACGATGCTCGACAAACAGAAACAAGCCGGAAAAATTCGTTACTTAGGACTCTCGTTACAAAATGATGCCAGCATTCAGCAAACGAAAGCCGCCAAACAAGTCGGTGCAGACGCGCTACAAATTGTTTATAATCGCTTAACACGCACACCTGAAGCAGATATTTTCCCAATTGCAGAAAAAGATCAGCTCGGTATCCTTGCCCGCGTACCACTCGCAAGCGGCTACTTAAGTGGAAAATATCAACCAGGCGCAACATTCAACGCCAATGATGTTCGCTCCCGCTACGATCAAACAGAACAAAAGCAAATGCTCGAAAAAGTTGCAAAAATTAGCCGAGACGAAGTGCCAGAAAATGTACCAATGGCAACATGGGCACTCGCATGGTGCTTGCAACACCCAGCCGTCACAACCGTCATTCCAGGCTGCAAAACACCAGAACAAGTCACCAACAACGCATTAGCAGCCAAACTTGATCTCGTCTCAACAGACCACCCACAATTCGTAAAATAACCTAAAAAGACGTTGGTTTTGTTAAAAACTCACCAACGTCTTTTTTCTGCTTAGTATTGTCTTGTCGCGTGCACCGCTCGCTCCCATCCTCTGTAAAGCTTGTCTCGTTCTGTCTCAGTCATATTTGCCTCAAATAAATGTTCGCGTTCCCAATGTGACGCAACCTCATCAATATCCTGCCAAAAACCAATCGCCAAGCCGGCTAAATAGGCGGCCCCGATTGCCGTCGTCTCATTAATCACCGGGCGTTCAACAGGAACATTCAGAAGATCACTTTGAAATTGCATCAGGAAATCATTTTTAACTGCGCCACCATCAACACGTAATTGCTTCACCGTAATCCCAGAATCCTTTTCCATCGTATCTAACACATCTTTACTTTGATAAGCAATCGACTCTAACGTTGCACGAGCAATATGCTCCCGCGTCGTTCCACGTGTAATGCCGAACATCGATCCACGTGCATCACTATCCCAATAAGGTGTGCCTAAACCAACGAAAGCTGGCACGAAATAAACGCCTTCTGTTGAATCAACCGTCGCTGCGAGTCCCTCACTTTCACTAGCATCTTCAATCATTCTCAAACCATCTCGGAGCCATTGAACGGCAGAACCAGCGATAAACACACTTCCTTCAAGTGCATAGGTAACTTCACCATTGATCCCCCAAGCAATTGTCGTCAGTAGGCCATTCTTTGAGGCAATCGCTTGATTCCCTGTCGGCATCAACATAAAGCAACCTGTTCCATATGTATTTTTCACCATCCCCGACTCAAAACAAGCCTGACCGAATAATGCCGCCTGTTGATCACCAGCCGCACCTGAAATTGGCGTTTCCTGACCGAAGAAATGATAATCAACCGTTTTCCCATAAACCTCTGATGATGAGCGAACATCTGGCAACAGACTCGCTGGGATTTCCAATAATTCTAACAATTCCCGATCCCACTCTAACGTGTGAATATTAAATAACATTGTTCGTGATGCATTGGAATAATCCGTGACATGACACTTTCCACCAGTAAATTTATAAATTAACCACGTTTCAATCGTCCCAAATTGGAGTTCACCACGATTGGCTTTTTCACGTGCCCCATCGACGTGATCAAGAATCCATTTAATTTTTGTCCCAGAAAAGTACGGATCAATAATTAAACCCGTTTTATCCATAATCATTTGTTCATGACCTGCTTCACGTAAATGCTGACAAATCGCCTCTGTTTGACGCGATTGCCAAACGAGTGCACGATAAATCGGTTTACCTGTGCCCCGATCCCAAATTACCGTCGTTTCCCTTTGATTCGCAATACCAATCGAGGCAACTTCACTTGCCGCTACATCCGCCTTTCGAAGTGCATCTGCCATCGACGCTAGTACTGATGTCCATATTTCATTTGCATCATGCTCAACCCAACCCGGTTTCGGGAAAAATTGTTCAAATTCATGTTGACCAACTGAAACAATCTTGCCTCCTTTGTCAACAAGAAAAGCGCGCGTACTCGTTGTTCCTTGATCGATCGTTAAAATATAGTTTTTCTTCATCACAAATTGTCCTTTCTAAAAAAAATACCCATACCATTTTATCATAGGTACGGGTCAATACTTGCGAAGGGATGCAGCTCGCTTGCTACCTCTCTATCATAACCAACATTGAAAGCGTTATCAATAGTAATTTTCAACTTTTAGTACATAATTAGCATTTTTTTAAGCCTTAACTCTCATTTAGAGATTAAACATATAATATTTTAGACAAATCGATCTCTTTCGGGTATAGTTAGGGGGGATTTCATCTTATTTTCAAAATTTTATAGTTAATTAAAAGATATTTTCATGTTATGATACATTTATAGCTTTTTTGAAAACCAAATAAAAAGCATTTAACCAAACGAGTAGACACCCGTAATCATTGTTAAATAAGGTTTTTTGTTGTTAAAATTTTTGAAAGGAAGTGACTTCATGCAACAAACTGATTTGCAATTAAGTAACATTACACTCAATCATGACGTCGAATATTTAAATAAAATTCTTGATGACGTGTTACGACATGAAGGTGGCGACGAACTATTAAACACCTTTATCCATTTCCGAACTTTATCTAAGGCATTACGCGACGATAAAGAAACGAACAATTTTGACCTTTTAAACAAAGAAATTAAAAAACTTGAACGACCGTTACGCGAAAAGATTATCCGAGCTTTCTCTGTCAATTTACAGCTTTATAACATTGCTGAGCAAAACTATCGGATTCGCCGGAGACGGTACTATCAAATGCAAGATGATTCGGTGATCCAACCACGTTCACTAGAAGAAGGTGTTAATCAACTTTTTGACAACAATATTTCGATTGAACAAGTTGAACGTGCACTTGAAAAACTATCATTAGAACTTGTGATTACGGCACACCCGACAGAGGCTACTCGACGAACGATGTTACGTAACCATCAAAAAATTGCCAATTTATTAAAACAACGTGAATATTCATACACACGTTACGACAAAAAAGTCATTCAAGAAAAAATTGAATCTGAGATTACGATTTTATGGCAAACAGCTGAAATTCGTGAGAAAAAACCATCTGTTATGAAAGAAGTCTCGAACGGACTCTACTATTTTGAGAAAGCTCTCTTCGATGTCCTACCACTCATTCATCAAGATTTAGAAGAGCTGCTAGAAGATAAGTACAACCATCGCTTTCATGTCCCATCTTTCTTGAGATTCGGCTCATGGATTGGTGGCGATCGTGACGGAAACCCATTTGTTAAAGCAGAAACAACGATGAAAACATTGAGAGAGCATCGCAATCTTGCCCTTTCTAAATATATTGAATCTGTTGAAAAACTACGGGATAAATTAAGTCAGTCTACGAAGAAAGTAAATGTAAGTGGCGCTTTAGTGAAGTCAATTGCTGAAGACCAAGCCGAATTAAACTACAATGGCTGGCATAAAGAAGATGAAGTCTATCGAGTCAAACTCGGCTTGATTTTACGTCGACTAAGACTAACATCACTTGAAGACGATAATGGCTACCGTGATGCACATGCATTACTAGATGACTTACTATTAATTCAAGACAGTATTGACATGCACCACCCAACTCGAAATCCAATCAAATTGTTAAGAACGGTCATCCGACAAGTTGAGCTTTTTGGTTTCCACTTAGCAACACTAGATATTCGTAATCATAGTGGTGAACATGAAAATACGGTTTCGGAAATTTTCCGTTTAGTTGGTATCACTAGTGACTATAAAGATTTAGATGAAGAAGCAAAAATTGAAACATTAATCAATGTACTCGAGGACCCTCGCCCACTCATATCAATTTATGATGAGTTTTCTCCAGAAACACAAGAGATGATCGAAACATTCCGGACGATCAAAGAGGCGAAAGACAAATTCGGTGAACGAGCGATTGAAGTTTACTTAGTTAGTATGACAACTTCTGTAAGTGATGTCTTAGAAGTTCTCGTTCTTGCAAAAGAAGTTGGCTTATATCGCGTTTATCCAAATGGTCGAGTCAAGAGTCGCATCCATGTTGCGCCACTCTTAGAAACAATTGAAGACTTGAAATTTGGACCAAAACTAATCAAGCGACTATTTGATATTCCCTTATACCGCAAGCATTTGGAAGCACGAGGAGACTTGCAAGAAGTCATGCTTGGTTACTCAGATGGTAGTAAAGATGGCGGAAATATCACTGCCAATTGGGAGCTTTTCCAAACACAAGAAGAAATTCATTCAATCGCTGCTACTTATGGTGTCAAACTTAAATATTTCCATGGGCGTGGCGGCTCATTAGGACGAGGTGGTGGACCACTTTATTCAAGTATACTCTCACAACCTGTCATAACACTCGGTGATGGTGTTAAAATTACTGAACAAGGTGAAGTTCTATCATCACGCTATTTACTTTCAGATATCGCATACCGAAGCCTTGAGCAAGCAACATCCGTGTTGCTCACTTCAATTGGTGGAATTATGCAAACTGACAAGCAAGAACAAATGCCAACAAAAGAAGCCCATGATGCGCTTGCCTATGCATCAGACGTCGCCTTTAAAAAATATCAAGACCTTGTTTTTGGCGATCCGGATTTCTTAAAATATTTCAACCAAGGCACACCTTTAAATGAACTTGGTGAACTCAACATTGGTTCGCGCCCGATGAAGCGTAAAGGTAGCGAAAAATTCGAGGACTTACGAGCAATTCCATGGGTATTCGCTTGGACGCAATCCCGTCAGTTAATCCCAGCATGGTACGCTACTGGAACAGGCTTAAAAGCATATATCGATAAAACAAATGATATCGAATTAATGCGTGAAATGTATGCTCACTGGCCATTCTTCCAAGCAACGATTAATAACTTACAAATGGCCTTAACAAAGGCAGACTTGGATATCGCACAAGCTTACACAGAAATGGTTGATGATGTTGAAGTTGCCGATCGCATTTTCAACGACATCAAAGCTGAATATGAGCTGACTAAAGAATTAGTTTTAGACATTACTCAACAAGAAGAGCTCATGGATCATCAACCGAATATTAAAGAGTCGGTTCGATTAAGAAATCCACTAGTCGATCCACTTAATTTAATTCAAGTTCAATTGTTGAATCAGCTTCGTCTTTTAGATGATGAAGATCAAGAATATACAAAATTACTTGAAGAAGTCTTACTAACGATCAATGGAATTGCAGCTGGATTACGCAATACTGGTTGATAAACTAGACTTAAAGCCTCTCTATTATCGAATAGAGAGGTTTTTGATTGAAAAAAATTATCTTATGACAAAGAAAGACAAAATTAGACAGTTATCGCTATATACAATCCGCTCATCTTCGCCTAAACTAAAAAAGATCAATAAAAAAGGAGGGCAAGCTCGATAAAAACGTTTGCTAATTGTCGTTTAACGACTAAAACAACACTAGAAATAGAACAATTAAGAAGTGACATGTATCAAAAGTACCTTGAAACAAATGATCCAAAAGCACTTGTGGCAATTTCACAAGAACTTGACCAAGCGATTAACACGTTATATCTCTCCAAAACTATCTAGTCTATATTTGAGATTAACTCGTTTCACATCGATCATTTCCTCTTCTCTTTCGTTGTTTTATCAAAAAAATTTTACATTTGAATCGGCTTAAACGTGAAGGTTTATTTAACTTGACCAAAAATCAAGCCAACAAATGATTTAACCAAGCTAATTTAAATTAGCTTATTTTTTTTCCACAAAAAAACACGAACAATGATGTTAATGTTAGACCCATGATTTCTACTCTGGGTGGGATACCTTCCGATTAAGCAGAAGATTAACATCATTACGATTCGTTCGTGTTTTTAATTAAATATTGATATTTTGAAATGATTCTATTCGGCTAAAAAATCATCTACGCGGTTCATGATTTCGGATTCTAATTTTGTCAGTTTCGCTTTTGCTGTTGCTTCGTCATCCCCATTAACCGCAAAATAAAACTTGATTTTTGGTTCTGTTCCTGATGGACGAGCACAGAGCCACGATCCATCTGCTAAGAAATATTTTAACACATTTGATTTTGGTAGCGTAATTGATTCGACCTGAGCTGATTCGACATTTGTTCGCTGACTACTTTGATAATCCTCAATTGTAACAACCTGCTGATCTATCACGGTAGCAGGCGGATTGTCTCTAAAGTCAACAAGTAATGCTTCAATTTGTTCAGCCCCAGCCTTACCCTTTAAAGTAATCGAACGAAGCGACTCATAATAGTAACCATACTTCTCAAAAATCTCCTGCAAGCCTTGGTAAAGTGTCATTCCCTTTTGCTTGTAATATGCAGCAACTTCAGCAATTAACATGCTTGCTTGAACCGCATCCTTATCACGAACAAAGTCACCGACTAAATAACCGTAACTTTCTTCATAACCAAACAAGAATTGACGCTCACCCGTTTCTTCGTACTCTTTAATTTTTTCACCAATAAATTTAAAACCTGTTAATGTATCAACTGTATCTAATCCGTGGACTGTTCCAATCTTTCGGCCAATTTCGCTCGTAACGATTGTTTTTAACACCGTTGCATTTTTCGGTAGTTCATCTTTAGCTTGCTTTGCTTCAATTAAATAATCGAGCATCAATGCACCGACTTGATTTCCAGTTAAAACAATATACTTACCTGACGCATCTTTAGTCGCAACACCAACACGATCCGCATCAGGGTCTGTTCCAATTAATATATCTGCACCCGACTTCTCACCTTGCTCAATCGCTAGAGCAAATGCAGCATGCTCCTCAGGATTCGGTGATTCAACCGTACTAAAGTTTGGATCCGGTTGTTCTTGCTCTTTTACCACATCAATTTGCTTAAAGCCCATTGCTTTAAGTGCTTTACGAATTGGAATATTTCCAGTTCCATGAAGTGGTGTGAAAATAATTTTAAAATCATCTGCAACTTGCTCAATCATTTCCGGCTGTTGCACGATTGTCAGTAAGTTTTCTTGATAGGCACGATCAACTTCGGCACCAATCATTTCAATTAGACCAGCTGCTTTTAATTCAGTTTCATCTTTAACATCAACGACTAACTCATTCTCAATTGCATCGACTTTAGCAATGATTTCTGCAGCCATATCAAGTGGAATTTGACCCCCATCATCATTATAAACTTTAAAACCATTGTACTCGGGTGGATTATGACTTGCGGTAATCATAATTCCGCTATACGCACGAAGATGGCGAACAGCAAATGATAGCTCTGGAGTTGAACGTAATGATTCGAAAACGTAAGCATGAATCCCATGTGTTGCTAAAGTCTTAGCTGCTTCCATCGCGAATTCCGGCGATTTAAATCGTGAATCATAAGCAATCGCAACACCACGCTTAGCCGCTTCTTCCCCTTTTGCTAAAATATATTGCGCCAGACCAGCAGTTGCCTTTCGGATCGTATAGATATTCATTCGATTTGTTCCAGGCCCTAACACACCACGCATACCACCTGTTCCAAATTCTAAATTTTTATAAAAACTGTCTTCTAATTTTTTCTCATCACTTCTAATTTCATTTAGTTGGTCGCGTAATTCATTATCTAAACCTTGATAATGATCCCACTTTTCAAATTGAGTTTGCCAAGCCAAACTGAATCGCCTCCTGTAAATCTATATATTGTTTATGATCCGAATCTATTATATCAAATATATGGCCACATTTGTAAAAAGCTCAAAAAAACAAACTACTTTTCCTTGTTTTCTTTGATAAATCCTATCTCAAGTTCAATGATTTGCTCTCAAGTTCAGCGATTTGCTCTTAAGTTCAACGATTTGCTCTTAAGTTCGGCAAAATACAAACAAGGCAAAAATTTTAAAAGCGCATCCACTCAGACTTGAGGGATACGCTTTTTTCAACTCACTCTATTATCTAGCTCTTCGTAAAATTTCTACGCCAAATGGTTTCAGTGAAATTTTTCTTGAAACAGTTTCATTCGTTACTGCATCTGTATAATCAGCTTGATCTAACTCAACATCTGTCACTTCATTATTGAAGTTCAAGACAAAAATGAAGTCAGTCGTTTCGTTTGAACGAACTTGAGCCGTGACGCCAACTGGTAAGTCTTGCTCAATCACACGTTTCAATCGAAGATCTTTAGCAAGTGCTTGGTAAAAATCACGATTGAAGTCTAACTTTTGACGAGCAGCCATATAGTAGGCTTGACCATTTCCAAACTGATTAACTGTTAATGCCGGACGACCTTGGTAAAAGTCTTTGCCATAATAAGCAAGTGCCTCTGCACCTTCTAAATGGATTAGGTCACATAGTTCACGTACTTCATATTCACCAGTTAAACCGAGTGGATTCTGGTCATCTAATTGAATGTTATTCGTTTCATGATCATATAATCCATCAATTTCTTCTGACCAAATCCCCAAAGTTTTGCGAAGTGGTCCAGGGAAACCAGTTAAGTATGTTAAATCTGTTTCATTAACAATACCTGACCAGTAAGTCGATACAAATGTACCACCTGCTTCAACAAACGCTTCAATTCGCTCACCAACACCTTCGCGAACCATATAAAGCATCGGAGCAATGACTAACTTATACTGTGATAAATCACGATCCATATCAATCACATCAACTGGTATGCCTTGCTCCCAGAATGCTTGATAATGCTCTTGAACTGTTCGCTCATAATGAACCCCGATGTTTCTTGGTCCTTGTGAATCATTTACAGCCCAGCGGTTTTCAGTATCAAAAATGATCGCCACTTCTGGCTTCACTGATGTTTCTACTAAATCTTCTAGATTCCCTAAAATCTCGCCAAGTTCTGAAACTTCTTTGAAGACACGCGTATTCTCATGACCGACATGATCAACAATTGCACCATGAAACTTCTCACTTGAGCCACGGCTTTTTCGCCACTGGAAATATTGAACTGAGTTAGCGCCATGAGCAACAGCTTGAATTGATGACAGGATATTCATTCCTGGTTTTTTCAATTTACTAATGTCTTGCCAATTCGTTAAGCTTGGTGTACTTTCCATTAAATAGAATGGTTGACCACCTTTCATTGAACGGAACCAGTCCTGATTCATCGCTGTATATGCTGCAATATGTCGTTCATCTTCTGACTCATGCCAAGTTGGATACGAATCCCATGAAACAAAATCAACGACATCAGCAAATTTATCATAATTTAATCCATCAAATAACCCCATGAAATTTGTCGTCGCTGGGATGTCTGGATTTTTTGCTTTTAGAGGTTTTAATTCATGACGATAAAAATCAATCGTCTGATCGGTGACAAAGCGTTTCCAGTCAAGGTTTTGACCATGAACCATCGTCTCACCATGTGGTGCTGGTGATTCTACTTGTGACCAACTTGTATACGTATGGCTCCAGAAAGTCGTCCACCACGCATGATTTAACGCATCTAATGTTTGATACTTTTCCTTGACCCAGTTACGAAAAGCATCTTGACAATAATCACAGTGACACTCGCCACCGTACTCATTTGATAAGTGCCAGCCAACAATAGCTGGATGATTAGCATAACGCTCGGCCAGTTTCGTATTTATAATTGTAATCTTTTCACGATAAACGGGTGATGTGTAGCAATGATTATGACGCATTCCGTGTAGGTTTCGAACACGTCTTTCAGAAACTCTTAACACTTCAGGGTACTTCTCAGACATCCAAGTTGGTCTTGCTCCACTCGGTGTTGATAAGAAAATTGACACGCCATTTTCATACAAACGATCAATGACATTGTCCATCCAACTAAAATCAAACACACCTTCTTCTGGCTCAAGTTTTGCCCAAGAAAACATTCCAATCGACACCACATTAACATTGGCTAATTTCATTAATCGTAAATCTTCTTCAAAAACTTCAGGATAATCTAGCCATTGTTCTGGATTATAATCCGCTCCATGAAGCATTTTTGTAAATTTTTCACTTAAAGGTTTAAACATATTATCCGCCCTCACTTATTATTTTTTGTGTAATATTAATCTGCTAAGAAAACATCTAACGATTTTAGTGCATGACCGTTAAAGTCAAACATCGCTTGATTTGCCCAGTGGTTACCGGGTTCACCAATATCATTAGCATATTCCATACCTATTCGACTTGCCCAACTCGTCCCTTTAACAGGTAGCCAAGCTGGTTCCCAATAAACAACGCCTAATCCATGAACATCTTTGACCGTTTGAATTAGGTCAGTTAAAAATGCCGCTTGTCCTTCAACTGTTGGTGGATAACCTGCGATATCAGATAGTTCAGCATTGAAAATACTATCTTCCCCTTCTGGTTGTTGATCCGTAAATGCGTATGCTGTTTCAACAACCATGACGTCTTTCTCATAGCGCTTAGCGATATCCTTCAGATTATAACTTAAGTCAGCTAAAGAATTATGCCAATAAGGATAGTAAGATAACCCAATTATATCATAGTCAAGCTGACGCTCTGTTGCTTGATCAAACCAGCCACGATAAAGGTCATTTGCCCCACCAAAATCTAAATGAATAATAATTTTCAATTCTTCTTTTGATCTCATTTCTCTTGTTGCTTTAATTCCTGCACTCAACAGTTCTACTAAATAGTCAAAAGCTGCCTTCTGCACCTCGTGATCAATTTCTTCAAACTTTCGGTCTTCAAATAAATATTTCGCTATTTTGCCATCAGGGAAAATCATCCCGTTCGTCGTTTCATTACCAATTTGAATATATGCAGGCATTAAATCTAATCTTTCAAAATGTTTTAAGGTCTCTTTTGTATAGTGATAAACTTGTTCAACTAAATCTTGACCAGTCAAATTCAACCACGCCTTAGGTTTGGGTTGCTTTTTAGGGTCTGCCCAAAAATCACTATAATGAAGATTGAGCATAAAATCTAATCCAGCTTGTTTAGCTCTTGCTGCTAATTCAATCGTTGTCGCTAAATCATTCGTACCACCTAAGTACGGTTGACCATTTTCATCATAAGGATCAACCCACAACCTTAATCGGATTAAATTCATTCCTTTGATTTTTAATATGTCGAACAAATCTTTTTCCTTACCGTCTAAAAAATATTTTCCACCAAATGTTTCAACTTCTTTGAGTGAAGAAATATCTGCACCTTTTACAAAAATATTCATTTTAATCCCCCATTTTAAATGATAACTAGCTTGTTTAAAACACTTTCCAATCTAGTGCTATATTAAGAACAGCCCCCAAAATGGCATTCAATTAATGCTAAGGATATGAACTAATCATGTTTAATAATCATATTTGCGCCTATCTTACATATACTATTTACTCGTATAAACAATATAAACGATTTTGAATATCGATAGCCGATACTCAAAATCGTTTTTTCACTCATTCTCTTGTTATACAATAATTTAGTCATTACCCCAAATTAGGTTGATCAACTAGTTGAATATAATTATTATTTGAAGCTTCTAATTCTAAAACGATAATTTCATTTTCGCCTTCTTTTAACAATGGCCCTGGTAAATAAAGTGTTTTCTGTGGGCCTGCTGTTTGCCAATAACGACCTAAGTTAAATCCGTTAATAAACACATTCCCCTTACTAAATCCATCCAGATTGACAAATGTATCATGGATAGTTTCTACTTCAAACTTTCCACGATAAAATTTAGGAAATCTATTATCCTTTTCAATATAGTCCTTAGGCAATGTTTCAGCATCAATTAAGTACATTTCCCAATTAAACCAATACTGTTCACCTAACCAAATATTTTTCACAATACCTTTTTTATCTTCAAGATGTTCTCCATAATTCGCTCGTCCCATGTTTTCAACTAAAATCTCTAAGATATTGATTTCATTTGGGAAATTTAGTGTTTTGTCTTTTTCCTGATCATTTTTGTAAGTTGTCGCTACATACTTGCCATTTATATAAATATATGAGCGATCTTGAATGGCGTCTGTATTAAATGATAGATCGCCTTGACGGTTAATACGTGTTCGATAAAGCGTATAACCATACGGATGATCAAGCTCTTCCATCGTTAATGGAACAAGGTGGTCAACTCTTTTACTAATATCTTTAAGAGTATCAAACAGACTGACCGATTCTGTTAACTCTACAGGACCATATTCATGTGTTTTTATTTTACTTTGATAATCTTCTGGTACATCGATATATTCACTTAATACTTTTTTAATTGCTTTGTATTTCTCTGTTATCACACCGTTTTCAGTTAACAAAGCATCGTAATCATAACTTGTAATTGTTGGATAATAAACATCATAATGATTTGCGCCATTCATAAAGCCAAAGTTAGTCCCACCGTGAAACATATAGAAGTTAACTGAACTCTTGATCTCCATTAAATCTCTAAAGACTTCAGCTGCATCGTGAGCATCTCGAGTATGATGCTCGCCATTCCAATGATCAAACCAACCAATCCAAAATTCAGCCACCATTTTGGGTGAGTTTGGTTTAAATTCTGCTAACTTATTAAATGCCTCAGAAACTCTTGATCCAAAGTTTAATGTTGTGGTGACATCATCTAGTGATCCTTGCTCCATGAAGACTGGACCATCAGATGTAAACATAAAAGTATCTAAACCGTGTTTTGCATATTGCTCTTTGAAGAAACCTAAATAATTAAGATCATTTCCATATGCACCATACTCATTTTCGATTTGCATTGCAATAATTGGGCCACCATTTTGATATAAATGTTCTTTAAATTTAGGTAATAAAACATTAAAGTAATCTTCGACATGTTTTAAATAGATTGGATCGCTACTTCTTAAAACAATTTCCCTCTCTTTAAGTAACCATGCTGGGAAACCACCCATTTCCCACTCTGCGCATATATATGGTGATGGTCTTACGATCATATATAAGTCTAGTTTTTTCACAAGAGAAATAAATGCTTCAATATTTGCTAATCCAGAAAAGTTAAATTCACCTTTTTTAGGCTCATGTAAATTCCAAGGTACGTATGTCTCAATCGTGTTCAATCCTAAAGCCTTTAGTTTCATTAACCGATCTTCCCAATGATCTGGTACTGTACGAAAATAATGAATACTTCCTGATAATATTTGGAATTCTTGATCATCTAAGTAAAATTTTCCATCTCTTTCTGTAAGCATAAACTTCCTTCCCCCACTCACTTAGTTACTATATTAAAAATAATTTCCCATTTTTTCTATAAGATGTAAAAAAACAAAAAAAAGAATGAGTAACAATGTGATCCCATTTGTCACTCACAATCGAACTCATTCTTTTTTAAAACTAACTTTGTACTTATTTAGATTTTCTCTTTAGTAATCGGAAACCAAAAGGTTCTAGCTCTATAACCTTTGATACATCTGCCTGATTTACGAGGTCGGTGTATTCTGCATCAGAGAGTTCTACCTCTTTAACTTCCTTACTATAGTTAGATATGAAAACATAATCATACTCTCCATTTGTACGGCTTTGAGCTGTTACGCCTTCAGGTAATTGTCCATAAATGACTCGTTTTACACCCGATTCATCTACTAATTTTTTAAAGAAATCTGCGTGGAATTGATCAACATTCCTAGAAGTAATATAGAATGCCTTTCCAGCTCCAACTTGATTCATGGTAAGTGCTGGACTATTAGCATAAAAATCATCTTGGTAATATGCTAAGGCCTCCGCACCCTCTAAATGAACAATGTCACACAACTCATATGCCTCATATTCCCCTGAGATTCCTAACTTGTTACCTTCAAGCATTTTGATTGAATTTGTTTGACCATCATGTAGTGCGTCAATTTCTTCTGACCAAATTCCTAACACATTACGAAGTGGACCAGGGAATCCACCTGAATAAACCAAATCATTTTCATCAACAATACCTGACCAATATGTCGCAACAAAAGTCCCGCCTGCTTTGACAAATTGTTCAATCTTCTCACCAACGCCTGCGCGAACCATATAAAGCATTGGAGCAACCACGAGCTTATACTTGGACAAATCTTTATCCATATCAATAACATCTACTGCAACACCTTGATCCCAAAAGGCTTTATAGTGTTGTCCAACAGTCTTTTCATAGCCTACTCCCATATTACGTGGCCCTTGTGAGTCATTGATTGCCCATCTATTTTGTGTATCAAAAATAATCGCTACTTCTGCATCGACTCTTGTTCCAACTACTTGATCCATTTGATCAAGTGTTGCACCAAGTTGTGCTACTTCTTTAAACACTCTTGTATGTTCATGACCGACATGATCAACAACAGCACCATGGAATTTTTCACTTGATCCACGACTTTTTCTCCACTGGAAATATTGCACTGAATCTGACCCATGAGCAACAGCTTGTAATGATGATAATTCATGCATGCCAGGACGTTTTAATTTACTAACAGGTTGCCAATTAGTTAAACTCGGTGTACTTTCCATTAATAAAAATGGTTGACCGTCTTTTAATGATCTGAAATAGTCATGATTAAAACCAATCCAAGCGGCTAATCCACTGTCATCTTCATGTTCGTGCCAAGTTGGATATGAGTCCCAAGAGACAAAGTCCAGCTCTTTAGCGAACTTCGCATAATCTAATCCAGAGAATTCACTTACTTCCATAAAATTCGTAAATGCAGGAATATTAGGATTTGCCTCTTTCAATGGTTTAATTTCATGTTTGTAAAAATCAATCGTTTGATCTGTCACAAAACGGTTCCAATCTAAATTCATCGCATGAACTGCCGATTCACCATGAGGTGCAGGTGATTCGATTTGTGACCAGCTTGTAAATGTATGACTCCAAAACGTCGACCACCAAGCATCATTTAAAGCATCTAAGGTTTGGTATTTAGCTTTTAGCCAAGTACGGAACGCATCTTGACAGTGGTTACAATGACAATCCCCACCATATTCATTAGATACGTGCCACCCGATAACTGCTGAATGATTAGCGTACTTTTCTGCTAACTTTCCATTTATAATTGCTATTTTCTCACGGTATTTTGGTGAGGTATAACAGTGATTATGACGAGAACCATGTAAATTTCGAACTCTATTGGCACCTACACGAAGAACTTCAGGATACTTCTCTGACATCCATGCTGGTCTAGCACCACTAGGTGTAGCTAAGAACGTGTAAATACCGTTTTCAGAGAATTTGTCAAGTACTCTATCAAGCCATTCAAAGGTAAACACACCCTCTTCTGGTTCTAATTTGCTCCAAGCAAACATCCCAATTGACATGACATTACACTTAGCCAATTTCATTAAACGAATATCTTCATCCAATGTTTCTGGCTTATGCAACCATTGTTCAGGGAAATAATCTGCTCCATGTAACACTTTCGGTATTTTTTCACTTGTTGGTTTATATATATTTTTCATGTTATCACCTTTTCTAAAAATTTTATAATTCATATGATTATCCCTTAGTTCCCCCACCAGTTAAACCTGAAATTAGGAATTTTTGTAAATAAAGATAAACAAGGGAAACAGGGACAGCAATTAAGATTGCTCCAGCAGAAAATCGCGTAAAGTTATTAGAAAATTTATCATTAACAAAATTGAACAAACCAACTGCTAATGTATATTTTTCCGGACTTCTTAAAATAATTGATGGCAAAATAAAATCAAATAATGGTCCCATAAAATTTGTTAATGCAATCACACCTAAAATTGGTTTTGCTAACGGCATAACAATTTTGACAAATACAGTCAAATGACCAGCTCCATCAATCTTCGCTGCCTCATCCAAATCTTTAGGGATTGTATCTAAATAGCCTTTTACAAGCCATGCATTGAAGGGTATCTGACCTCCAACATAAATAATGATTAAACCTGATAATGTATTTAGTAACCCTACAAGGCTTAATAAAATGTACAGAGCTACCATCGCCATCATAACTGGGAACATTTGCAGGATTAAAAATGTATATAACCCTGTTGTACGTCCTACAAATTTATATCTTGAAAATGCATAAGCAACTAGAGACGTTGCTAAAACTGAAACAACTGCAGATACGGAAGACACAATCATGCTATTTTTGTACCAAGTTAAATAATTACTGTTTGGATCTGTAAACAACCATTTATAGTGGACGAGTGACCATTCTTTTGGAATGATAGTTGAAGAATATAAGCTTGTTCCAGCATTAAGCGACATTCCAACCGCCCAAACGAGAGGATAAATAATGATCACGGCCATAAAAGCAAATACAGCATAGATAGCAACTAATTCTAAACCTGACTTTAATTTTCTACTCATTATATTTGCCCCTCTTCTCTAAATGAACGCGTACGTCTAAATTGAAATATGGCAAAAATAGAAACAAATAAGCCAATAATCAAAGAAATTGCAGCTGCTATACTGTAATTATTCATTTCAAAGGTTAACTTATACACCCATGAGATTAAGATATCTGTTCCACCCGCACTTTGCCCACTCACAGCTGGTCCACCGTTATTCAGTAAATAGATAATATTAAAGTTATTAAAATTACCTGTGTACTGAATAATTAGTAAGGGGGCTGTTGCAAATAGAACGTGTGGAAGTGTGATGTTTTTAAATTTTTGCCAACGTGTAGCACCATCAATTTCAGCCGCTTCATACCATTCATCTGAAATACTTTGTAACACACCAGAAAACAATGCAAATAGGAACGGATATGCTAACCAAGTTTGAAGCATAATTAATAGAATTCTTGTATATAATGGATCAGTCAACCAAGGGAGTCCATTTCCGCCAAAAAGGGGAATTAGTATGTTTCTATTAATTGTTCCGAACTGGTCGTTAAACATAGCTGCAAAAACTAATATCGAGACAAATCCAGGTACCGCCCATGGTAAAATAAGAATTGTTCGGATTAACTTTTTGAACTTAACTCTTTTATCATTTGCTAAAAGGGCTAAGAAAAGTCCTAAAGCAATTTGACAAGTAGTTGCTACAAGCGTCCAAACAATTGTCCACGAGAACACACTGAAAAATGTATTTTTCCATAAAGGTACCGTGAATAGATTAATAAAATTATCAAATCCAACCCAGTCAACGAGATGTCTGGGTGGTGAGTTATATAGGTCATAATTTGTAAATGCTAATGTTACAGCAAATAATAATGGAAATACAACTGTAAAAGTTAATAGAATTAAACCAGGTCCTGTTAATAAATAAGGAAATGATTTGTCATAACTTGACCTAAATGCTTCCATCATCTTAGGTAATTGGTGGCCTTCAGCAATTACTTTCGCTTGTTTGCGTGCATCGAATATGTTAAATACATAAAATGCGATTGCAAACACAATTAAAATAATTGAGATGATCCCGTAGACGAGTAAGAAAATCGAGTGGTCAGTACCTGGGATAGTACCTAGCGTCGTAATCCCCCATAATCCAGTACTAATGAAACTACCAAAACACACGATAAATGCAATTTCAAAAATAATGAATAAAATCCCTTTAACATAACGTTTATTATATAATTGGCCTAGTCCTGCAAAGATGATTGAAAGAATCATCGCTGTTTTGGGACTATGACTTAGAGTATTATCATCATCCGGTTTGTTTTCTGGTATCTCTTTCAATCCAGACATGTTTCCACCTCATTCTCATATTATGAGTAGGAAGAGAAATACCATTTCTCTTCCTATTTCATTTTCATAAATACACAATCCGCTAGTTACACTAATTTTGAGTAATTGCTATTTTCTCTTTTATCGTTCCAACAATTTCATCAAGCATTTCTTGCACGTCTGCTCCACCCATAATGAGTTCGATTGCATCATCCACATCCCACACTGCGGCCATTTCTGGAATGTTCGGCATTGGTGTACCATAATTAATCTGCTCAGTATATCCCTGGTAGATTGGATCATTAATCTGATCAAGTAAGTCTACACGTGGTGGGAGTTCTCCAGTTACATCATAATAAGTCTGTAAGCTTTCTTCTGACGTTAAGAATTTAGCCAAGTCTTGCGCCCACTCAACATTTTCAGAGTAATAAGACGTTAGCCATGACTTCACACCAACGAACGATGGCGCCCCTTCTCCGTCCATCTTTGGAATTGGTGCTGTTCCTAAATCATCACCAAGGGCATCGCCGAATATAGGTAAATTCCATGGGCCACTAATAATCATACCAACCTTACCTTCTGTAAATAAACCCTCAACAACATCAGTTGTTGCTGATCTTGGAATTAACCCTTCTTGAACAAACTCTTGGAATTTAATCAACCCTTCTATAGCCCCTTCATTATTTAGACCAATATCATCAGGGTTATAAACGCCATTCTCTTCTCCAAATACATATCCACCGTAACCATTAATAAATGAATATAGATAATAAAAACTTGGATCTAGTAAAAACCCATATTCATCATTACTGGTATTTGTCATTTGCTGCGCCATTGTAAATGTATCCTCAATTGTTTCCGGAGCTTCATCTAGTAAACTTTTATTATAGAATGCAAAGTAAGTCTCAATTGCTGCTGGCGCACCATACAATTCCCCTTCATAGGTAAATGCATCAATTGCTACCTCACTAAAACCATCTAAGTCTTCTGTACTGAAGTCATATGGCACAGCTAATCCCTGCGCAACAATATCTCCTAAAGTATCTTGTGGCTGATAGAACAAATCAGGTCCATCTCCTATAGGTCCTGCCAATGCTAAGTCTTGAACTTGATCTGGTTGAGCAACTCTTTCAACTATAATTGGTATACCAGTTTCCTCTGTATATCGATCAAATAACTTTTGTGTGGCTTCTGCAATAATATCCTCATCATTAATCCAAACAACTAGTTCCTCTGGTTTTTCTGGTAAACCACCCTCACTATCCTCACTTGAATCATTCCCCATAGAATCTGGTTGATCTGCGCCTCGATCTGGTTCACATGCACCTAGAATAAGTAATAGTGAAAAAAGTATTAATAAACTCACAAAAACATTTCTCTTCTTTAACATTACAATACCCTCCTTTTTTTAAGTTAATTAAAATAATTAACTAACTATATATTTAATTATATAACGCTTTCACAATTTAATATATATCAAAATAATCATAATTATTTTCATAATTTATAACTTGAATGAATTTCATAATGACTTAATTGGCTATAAAACACGAACAATTGGGTTACAGGTGACGCGGTGATTTCCACTCTAGGCGGACGCTTTCGGGCCTACAGGATGTAGGTCATGCAAGCGTCGTCA
>DUPD01000056.1 GCA_012838505.1 Bacilli bacterium
GACAAAAAATATCTTTAATTGTAACTGGGATTATGATCAGTTTTTTAATCTTAATCTTTGGCTTAATTTATATTTCATTTCAATCGGTTACGATTAATCAAGAAATGGAGCGAATTGAAAGTCAAGCTGCCGTTATAAGGGAAGCGTTAGCGAGTGATGCTGCGCAAGAAGTGGATCCGAGCCAGTTGTTACGCGCGTATTTACCAACAGATGGCATGATTCGCGTTATTAATGATCAACAAGTGGCGATTCAGACCGTTACAAGAGATACAGAACTAACAGCTGTTGATCCTGTATTTAACTCAGGTCAGCAAATTGAGCAAATAAATGACCCTGTGCTTGGTCGAATTGCCCGTTTATCGTTTCCGTTAATTTGGACAGATGGTCAAGTTGTTTCATTAGAAGTGATTGAACGAATTGATCAAGTTGACGAGATGATGGATATTTTATCATACGTACTTATCATTGCACTTGTTATCATGATCATTCCAATTTGGCTTGCAGGAAAAGGTATTAGCCAAATTATTTTCAAGCCAATTAAACGCTTGACAGATGTGATGAAGTCAAATCAGACAGATGGTGAATGGCAGTTAATTGAGCTGAATTCGAAATCTAATGATGAAATTACCCAGCTAGGCGCGACTTACAATGAGATGAATGAACGGATTAGGGAGAATTTTTTCAAACAAAAGCAGTTCGTTTCAAATGCATCACATGAATTGAAAACGCCGATAGCCATTATTAAAAGCTATGCGCAGTTGATTCAACGTCAGGGGAAAGTGAACCCAGAAGTGATTGAAGAGTCTGTTGAAGCGATTGATTTCGAAACAGATCGGATGACGCAGTTGATTCAACAGATGTTGATGTTAGCGACATTAGATCGTGGTGATGGTTTGACATATCAAACGGTTGATTTAGTTAAATTATCACGTGATTCGATTCGTTCAATTTCAGCTGCCTTTAATCGAAGGATCCAATTTGACACGAATGCAGAGCAAATTGAGGTGAGTGTTGATTCAGAAAAAATCAATCAAGTACTTTATATTCTTTTGGATAATGCTCAGAAATACAGTGATGGTTTAATTCAGTTGACACTTGAACAAGTGAGTGATCATGTGTTGATATCTGTCATTGATTATGGTGAGGGAATTAGTGAGCAAGATCAGGTGAAAATTTTTGATCGATTTTATCGAGTGGATCAGGGGAGAAGTAGAGAAACAGGTGGTACAGGATTAGGACTTTCGATTGCAAAAGAGATTATTTCAGCTCACGGAGGCACGTTAACTCTGACTAGTGAACAAGGTAAAGGAACAACTTTTTCAATTATGATACCGAATTAATGATTTTCTCATCAAATTCTCATTTAATTTAAAGTTGTTTTTCATATACCTTCGATAAACTAAAGGTAATCAAATAAGGAGGTCGTTCATTATGAAAAAAGCAACAATCAAAGCAATCGCAAGTATAGTAGGAGGATTAATCGTTTTTGGTGTCGCATTTTTAATTTTCCAATCATCACCGAGCACAACTGAAGCAACAATGACAAGGCAAGAGGCTGAAAAAATCGCCCAAGATCAATTCCAAGGTGAGGTCGTCTCGGTCGAATTTGATGATGGTCGCTATGAAATTGAAATTGAAACAGAGGATGCGCAATACGAGTTAAAAATAGATGCTGAAACAGGTAAAATCGTTAAGTTAGAAGAAAACAAAAATCGTAATCAAATTGCCCAGAAGTCTGATCCAGATGCAACAAAAGCAGATGAAGTTGAGCAAGAAGTAGCAGTTGATACAGAAACTCTGGTGGAAGAAGTTAAGCAAGAGAAGAAAGCTGAACCAAAAGCAGAGAAAAAAGAACAGTCGCAAAAAACTGAAGTAAAAACTGAGAAAAAAGAGTCTAATCAGGCATCGACAAAAAAAACGAGTAAAAATGTCATCATCTCATCAGATGATGCAAGTAAAATTGCTCATGAGCAGGTTGAAAATGCTACAATCATCAAGATTGAATTAGAATCTGACGATGGTCAGCGTTATTATGAGATTGAAATGCATACAGATGATCAAGAGGTAGAGATTGAAATTGATGCATACACTGGTAAAGTCATTATGATTGAATATGAGCGATTAGAAGGTAGCCGTAAAGGTAATAGCGAGATTATTTCAATGGATGAAGCGAAACAAATTGCTCTAGCAAAAGAGCCAGGTGCAAAAATTATCGAAGCACAACTTGATCGTGATGATGGGAAATATTATTACAAAATTGAGATGGAAACGTCTAAGTATGAAATTGAAGTTGAAATTGATGCTCAAACAGGTAAAATCATTGACATAGACTATGATGACCGTGACTAATTATAAAATTAAAAAAACATGTATTCGCAATTGCGGGTATATGTTTTTTATTTAGAGAAAGAATCTGAACAAAAAAAGAGAACGAGTCATCTCGTTCTCCTTTTAGTTATTAGTTTAATTATTCTTTAACAACGTTAGCTGCTTGTGGACCACGGTTACCTTCTTCGATGTCAAAAGTTACGCTTTGTCCTTCTTCAAGTGTTTTAAAGCCGTCGCCTTGAATTGCTGAGAAGTGTACGAATACATCATCTTGTCCTTCAACTTCGATAAAGCCAAAACCTTTGTCTGCGTTAAACCATTTTACTGTTCCTTGTGCCATATTACTTATCCTCCTAGTGTGGTATATCCACACACATGTATTACTATTCTTGCTCAAGCATCAAAACGAAAACTTTCACGATGTTAGTTACTTGAAGTGTTTTGTCGAACAAAATAGCTAAGTTCATTATAGCAAGCATATAAAGCAATTGCAAGCCTTTCTCGCCTAAAACTAAATTAATCAAATTTAAAATTGTCAAATTACAAACAGATCGATCTAGAAGTCAATTGTACCAAGCAGTTGCGCAATATTGCTAATCTCGTCGAATGGTCAAAAATTTTCTGAAAAATCAATAAAAACCTTCTTGAACCTGATTTTTAATGATTAAAATGTTGGAATAAGAGCAGACCGTATCTAATTAGAGTAAAAATCATAGCAGCAATCCCAATCTAAATATTCATGTTTTTCCAAATTAAATACGTAACAAAAAATATTAACCACTAAATTAATCTGCAAAACTTCCTTGTTTTAAAAATGGATTCGGTTCAGTAGTTATAAATCGTTGCTGTATGGCTTATTCCTTGACACTCTCTAAATCATTATGATACGATTTTCTAAGGCGGAACATGGTACCCAAAGTACACTTTAGTTGGGTTGCCATGTTTTTAAAGCGAGGAGGTCGTGAGAATGACTGAACATGAAAACGGTGACAACAAGTCACGAAAAAATAATGACATGATTCGGACATTAGCATACTTCTCGCAAATCGGTGTAACCATGGGAGCAACGGTATTAATCGGTGTTTTAATAGGGAAATACTTAGACGACCTATTTGGTACGTCACCGTGGTTGTTATTGATTTTCTCACTTTTAGGTGCAGGAGCAGCGCTTAAATCACTTTTTAATTTTCCAGAGAATAAATCATAACAGCTAGAGCAAGATTATTAAGGAAGCGAGGTATTATGAAACTGTCTGATTTAGCAAAAAGAATGATTATTACAATTTTAATCATAGCAATCGTTAGTACGTTAGGTTCAGTAATTTATCACCGCTCACTAGATTTCCTTCCATTTTTAATAGGAGCCACCTTAGGCTCAGCCGTAAGTATTTCAAAAGTAATTCTCCTGGAACACGCCGTCAACAAAGCACTGAAAATGGAGCAAAAAACTGCAGGAAATTATGTCACAATCCAGCACGTATTAAGACTTTTACTTTCAGGTGTTGCATTTCTAATTGGTGCACTCGTCCCACAAGTGAGTTTATGGGGAGTCGTCGCAGGTATTTTAGCATTTCAGGTAGCTGTTTACAGCGTTCGCTCAACAACTAAAAATTAAGCAAATCGATTATCATGATAGGTGGTGATTAGTCATTGGGTTTAGAAATCGATAATCTATGGAGTATTGAAATTGCAGGACAAGAATTTTGGATCACAGAAACGATTGTCAACACGTGGTTCATCATGCTGCTCCTAATTGTAGTCGCAATTATCACACGAATAAAACTGCGCAAATTTAAACGCGTCCCAACAGGTTTTCAAAATGCAATTGAAGCTGTAGTTGAAATTTTTGACAATTTTGTTAAAAACACTTTAGGTGAAAAACTCTCCTACGTTGCTCCGTGGTTTTTCATGGTGTTTATGTTCTTACTGTGGTCGGCGTTACTCAGTGTCTTTGGGCTTAGAGCACCGACAGCAGATTGGGCAACAACATTTGCCTTTGCCTTCGTTAGTTTAATTCTAATGTTTTACATGGGTGTTAAGCATCAAAAAGGCAACTACTTAAAAACATTTTTTGAGCCCCACTTTATTTTCTTTCCAATGAATTTAATTGGAGAACTAGCAAAACCCGTCTCATTAAGTTTCCGTTTGTTTGGAAACATGCTATCAGGGACAATTATTTTAACACTTTATTATGCACTGACTCCGGTGTTTATCCAATTTGGAATCCCGTCATTATTGCACGCATTTTTTGACGTGATCATCGGTGCTTTGCAGACGTACATCTTTGTTATTTTAAGTCTTATGTATGTAAAAACAGCAGCAGATTAACGCCAAATTACATACATGAATGACGAGAATAAATAAAAAATAAACAAGTATTGAATTGGAGGAATTAAACATGCAAGACCCATTAGCATTTGTAATCGCAATCGCACATATCGCAGCAGCACTCGCACTATTAAATGGTGTGACAACAACATTTGGACAGGCAAAGATCGCCGCTCAGGCATTAGAATCTATTGCAAGACAACCAGAAGCAGAAGACTCAATCCGTACAACGATGTTCGTCGGTTTAGCTTTATCAGAGACATCTGGTATTTATGGTCTTCTAATTGCAATCATTATGCTGTTCGCTAACCCACTTGTTACGATTTTAATTAACCACTTAGGTTAAAAACCGTTCGATGCATGTGTGGGAAACAGAGCGAAAGGAGGCTATTTTAATTGCATAGTATGGTATCACTTTTGGCACAAACGGCTCCTGAAGGCCGCGTTTTCGGTTTAGACTTACAAACGTTTTTCTCAGGTAGTCTTCAATTACTGAATGGGATTATTTTAGCAGTAGCACTAAGTTGGCTACTCTATAAACCGGTAAAAGAATTTTTACGAAAACGTGCAGATCGGATTCAAGATGAAATTGATCAAGCAGAAGCAACGATGACCAAAGGCAATGAACTAATCGCAGAGTATGATAAAAAAATCCAAGCTATTGATCAAGAACGGATTGAAATCCTTGAGGCTGCTCGCCTTACTGCTGAAGATGAAGCTAAAGTCATTTTAGCGGAGGCACAAAAAGAGGCTCAAGAGATTAAAAAACGTTCATTGGAGAATGTTTCTAAAGAACAAGTACGTTTTCAAGAAGAATCACGTCTCTATATCATTGAACTAGCGTCAATAATGGCCGAAAAATATCTCACTCAAAACATAGATGATGAATCTCAAAATAAACTGTTTGAAGAAACATTAGCTAAGTTGGAGGAGACGCAATGGCTAAACTAAATGAACGTTATGCAAATGCCCTTTTAGAGTTATCAGATGAGAACGGTAACTTAGAAGAGGATTTAAACCAAACGATTTTAGTTCGGGATTTGTTTAAAGCTGAGGATCGACAAGCTTTTTTAACACATCCTAACATTGCAAATTCGGCTAAGTATGAACTATTTGAAACTGCTTTTTCGGGTAAAATCTCAAAGCATTTAATGGGCTTTTTGTTTCTAATGGTTCAAAAGAATCGTGAATCGCTGATTGTACCCGCATTAACTGAATTTATTAATCGGGCCAATCGCCGTTTAGGAAAAACTGAGGCGAGAGTTGTCTCCGCCAAACCACTAAATCAAAATCAAATCGAATCAATCCGTACATTATTAGCTAAACAAACGAATATGGACGTTGAGATTAAACATGAAAATGACCCTGATGTTATTGGTGGATTTTACATTTTAATCGATGGAAAAATATTCGATGGTACGGTCAGAACAAAATTAAATGTTATGAAAGATAGATTGAAGAGAGGAGGTTATCAATGATCATTAATCCTGATGAAATTAGTAAGGTGATTAAAAAACAGATTGAATCCTACTCAGAAGAATTGGATTTCTCTGAAGCTGGTACAGTCATTCAAGTTGGTGATGGAATTGCTCGAGTACACGGTTTGAACAGTGCAATGAGTGGTGAACTACTTGAATTTGCCAATGGGACTCAAGGAATGGCACTAAACTTAGATGAAGATAGTATTGGTGTTGTTATTATGGGTTCTGATGCAGGGATTAAAGAAGGTGATCCTGTTAAATTAACAGGACGAATGACTGAAGTACCTGTCGGAGACGGGATGTTAGGTCGTGTAGTTAACGCTTTAGGAGAGCCGATTGATGAAAAAGGCCCAATCGCAGCTGATGGCTACCGATTGATTGAAAGTCCTGCACCAAGTGTAATCGATCGCCGTGAAGTAAATCAGCCATTACAAACTGGTATTAAGGCAATTGATGCATTAGTACCAATTGGAAAAGGTCAGAGGGAATTAATTATTGGTGACCGTGAGACAGGTAAGACTGCAATAGGAATTGATACAATTATTAATCAAAAAGATAAAGACGTTCATTGCGTGTATGTCGCGATTGGACAAAAGGCCTCGACGATGGCTCGAATCATTAAAACCTTAAATGAGACAGGTGCGATGGAATATACAACAGTAGTCGTGGCGACAGCAAGCGATTCTGCATCATTACAATATGTTGCGCCATATTCGGGTTGTGCAATTGCTGAAGAATGGATGCATAAAGGTAAGGATGTACTTGTTGTTTATGATGACTTGTCTAAACACGCTGTAGCTTATCGTGCAATTAGTTTACTTTTACGTCGTCCACCAGGTCGTGAAGCTTATCCAGGAGACGTCTTCTATTTACACTCAAGACTACTTGAGCGTGCGGCAAGCATGAGTGAAGAAAATGGTGGCGGTACTTTAACTGCTTTACCAATTGTCGAAACTCAAGAAGGTGATATCTCTGCCTACATTCCGACGAATATTATTTCAATTACAGATGGACAGATTTTCTTAGAATCAGATCTATTCAATGATGGTATTCGTCCGGCGATTAACCCTGGATTCTCGGTATCGCGTGTAGGAGGATCAGCACAAATTCCTGTTATGAAGAAGATTGCTGGACCATTAAGAATCGAATTTGCACAATATAAAGAACTAGCTGCTTTCTCACAATTTGGCTCTGACTTAAATCAAGATACGTTAGACCGATTAAATCAAGGAGAACGAATTACCGAAGTACTCAAACAACCACAATACAAACCAATGGCTGTTGAAGACCAAGTGTTAATTCTCTATGCTTTAAGCAACAAACATCTAAGCGATATTGAAGTTGAGCGAATACTGAGATTCCAAAAAGACTTTATCGGTTATGTAAACAATAATGCTGCTCATATTAAAGCAGAAATTGGTGAGACAGGTGAAATTTCTGACGATCTTGCTAAAGATATTGATAAAGCGATAGCCGAAACGAAGAAACAGTATAACTACAACTAAGGAGGTAGTCATGTGACTTCGATGAGAGATATTAAGCAAAGAATCGAAAACGTCCGTTCTACTGAGCAAATCATTAGAGCGATGGACATGGTCGCCTCCACGAAGTTGCAAAAAGCGAGAAGGCAGTTGGAAGGTGTCCGGCCCATGTACCACGAATTAAAGCGTGTAGTTGAAGAAATCGGTAACAAAGAAGAAGTTGAAGATCATCCGTTTTACTTTGAACGTAAAGTGAAAAACTCGTTATATATTGTATTGACAAGTGATCGTGGACTTTCTGGTAGCTATAATGTAAATGTTTTGGCACATTCTTTGAAACATATGAATGAAGGAAAGAATGAAAAAATTCTTGTCGTGGGCTCAAAAGGAAATGAATATTTTAAAAAGAGAAATAAAAATATTATCCGTAAAATCACAAATATAGCTGATGCACGGGTATATTATGGAACCGAAAACCTAGCAGAATGGGTATCGGAACTCTATTTGTCTGGTGAAGTGGAAGAAGTATATATTGCATACACGCGCTTTGAAAACGTCCTAAGTTATACACCACAGGTTGAGCGATTACTTCCAGTCGCTACCGGTGTAGAACTTGAAGGATTTGAAAATAGTGATGAAAAGAAATATGAGCCGAATCTGGCAACATTTATTGATCATGTGATGCCGTTATATTTGCACATGAGCCTTTTCAGAGCATTTTCTGAGGCACATACAAGCGAACAAGCAGCTCGAATGGTTAACATGGATGCTGCTGGTAAAAATGCATCAGATCTCATCAAAGACTTAACTAGTATGTATAACCGTAAACGCCAGGCAGCTATCACACAAGAACTAAGTGAAATCGTCGGTAGCGCAAATTTTTTAAGTAAATAAGTGAGTAAATTTCATAATTAAGTTTAAAACACAAAATGCTTTGTCGGAGATAGCACCGTGATTTGCTTTCTTCAAATAGTATTTAGTTAGTTTAATTACTATTCATTTCAGTTTTTTATGAAATTGGCTCGAGTAAAGGTGGAATACATGATAGTTAATAAAGGAAAGATAATTCAGATAATCGGAGCAGTTATTGATATTCACTTCGAAGGCGACTTACCTGCACTATATAATGCAATCGAAGTCAAACATAACAATGAAACAATCGTCTTAGAAGTTATGCAACACCTAGGTGATGACACGGTTAGATGTATATCAATGCACCCAACTGATGGACTGACAAGAGGCATGGAAGCAACAGATACAGGCTCGCCAATTACAGTTCCTGTTGGAGAAGAAGTTCTTGGTCGGATGGTGAATGTTTTAGGTGACCCAATTGATAATCAGCCAGACATTGAAGCTAAACAACAGTGGGCGATCCACCGTGCCCCCCCGAGTCTTGCTGATCAGGTAGCCGAGCCAGCAATGCTTGAAACCGGAATTAAAGCAATTGATTTGCTCTGTCCTTTCTCAAAAGGTGGTAAAATTGGTCTCTTCGGTGGTGCAGGTGTTGGTAAAACCGTTTTAATTATGGAGCTGATCAACAGTATCGCACAAGAACATGGTGGTTATTCAATGTTCGTTGGTGTTGGTGAACGTACACGGGAAGGTAATGACCTTTACTATGACATGAAAAACTCGGGTGTAATTGATAAAACAGGTCTGATTTTCGGTCAGATGAACGAACCTCCAGGAGTTAGAATGAGAGTTGGTCTAACTGGACTCACAATGGCAGAATATTTCAGAGATGTACAGAAACAAGACGTACTACTGTTTATTGATAATATTTTCCGCTTTGTTCAGGCTGGTTCTGAAGTATCTGCACTCTTAGGTCGAACACCTAGTGCAGTAGGCTATCAGCCAACGCTTGCAACAGAAATTGGTTCATTACAAGAACGGATTACATCAACAAAATCTGGTTCGATCACATCTGTTCAAGCTGTTTATGTCCCTGCTGATGACTATACGGACCCATCAACGGCAACAACTTTTGCCCACTTAGACTCAGTTACAGTTCTGTCGCGTGCAATTGTTGAACAAGGGATTTATCCTGCAATCGACCCACTAAACTCTTCTTCACGAATTTTAGAGGCGAGCATTGTTGGAAATGAACATTACCAAGTTTCTCGTGCTGTTCAAAGTATTTTACAACGTTATAAAGACCTTCAAGATATCGTTGCGATTCTTGGGATGGATGAGTTGTCTGAAGAAGACAAGTTAACTGTTAACCGAGCAAGAAAAGTTCAGCAATTCTTGTCGCAACCATTCCATGTGGCGGAGAAATTTACTTCTATTCCTGGTCGCTATGTACCTGTTGAAGAAACAATTCGTGGCTTTAGAGAAATCATTGAAGGTGTTCATGATGATATTCCAGAAGGTCTCTTCCATAATGTTGGAGCGATCGATGAAGTAGTCGAAAAATATCAGAAATCACAAGGTGGTTAATATGTCTGAACAACAGACTGAGTTAGTCCAAGGTAAAAAAATTACTCTTAATATAACGACACCACGTGGGGAAAAATTCGTAGAAGAAGCCGATATGTTGATCATGCGTTGTATCGACGGTGATCTCGGTGTACTTCCTCGTCATGAACCAGTTTCGGCTGTTTTAGGCGAAGGGATTTTAAGAATATTTAATGATAACGTTGAGAAAAAGATTGCCGTTTTTAATGGTATTGTTGAAATCGATGGAACAAATGTAAACATCTTTAGCACGATCGCTCAACGTCCAGACGAAATTGATTTAGAGCGTGCTGAACAAGATCGACGAGAGGCAGAAGCTGCACTTGAGGCTTCAGAAGAAGTACAAATGCGGAGCTTACAAGTTGTTTTACGTCGTTCGTTAGTACGGATCGAAGTTAGTCTCCATCTAGATGATGAGGATGAATAATATCGTGTCATAAAAAAAGGGAAGCAAATGTTTAAAATTTGCTTCCCTTTTACCATGTGAAAGGCGTTTCTTGATAAACAAAATAATTGAGCCAATTAGAAAAGATCAAATAAGCTTCAGAACGCCAATGATTGATCGGTTGCTTTTTTTGATCATTATCAGGAAAATAATTACTCGGTGCGTGAATGTCAAGACCTTTAGCTAAGTCCCGTTGATATTCTCGTAAAAGAGTATCGGCATCATATTCAATGTGTCCGGTAATCATAACATTCTTTTCATCATTTGAAACGATTAATAATGGTCCAACTTGATCAGATGAATCTAAAATGGTTAATTGATCATGTTTTTCAACTGCTACATAATCAGAGTCGGTGTGACGAGAATGAGGTACTTTAAATTCATCATTGATCCCACGAACGAGTTTATTTGTTGGACGAACAAGTTTGTGGGAATAAATACCGCTTATTTTTTCTTTCCGCATCGTTTTCGTAATTCCATAATGGTAATAAAGCGCAGCTTGGGCACCCCAGCAAATATTTAGCGTGGAGGTGACATGTTCTTTTGTCCATTCCATTATTTCGACAAGCTCATCCCAATAATCAACTTCTTCAAAATCAAAATGTTCGACTGGAGCTCCAGTAATAATCATCCCATCATAGCGTTGATCTTTTATTTCAGAAAATGTTTGATAAAATTTTTCTAGATGAGATTTTCTGACGTTTTTTGATTGATATGTTTCCGTATGAATAAAGTCAACCGATACTTGTAATGGTGAATTACTTAATAAACGCAACAATTGTGTTTCTGTTCGTTCTTTATCAGGCATTAAATTTAAAATTAAAATCTTCAATGGACGAATATCTTGAGTTGTCGCTCGATCTTTTTCCATTAAAAAAATATTCTCTTTTTCTAGAATTGATCGTGCAGGTAGTTGTTTAGGCACGTTAATTGGCATTGATATCCCCCCTTTTCAAGCGTCACTCAAAAGTTATTACCGTCAATTATAGCTTGATTTCTAATTTTCATCAATAGAAAAGATTGAGTTTTCAAAAAAGTCAAAGGACTCTATTAAGTTCGATTCATTTTTTCAGGAAGAATGGTGATTGCTTCAATTAATGTGTTTAACTTTGTCTCAATCCGGTGTAACAAATAGAATGTTACAGCGATTGGAAAACCAACTTCAGCAATTAAAGGTAACCACTGTTCATGCATAATAATCCCCTTTCTAAATTAAAGAATTGTCCTGAAAGTTACTACTAATGCTTTCAGGACAATTCAGTTTTAATTACCAAACGATATCATCAACATTACGCTCAACAATACGGGCGCTATGCTTGGCTACTAGATCGCCTCCGTTTGAAGTAAAGGCATTCAGATCGATGATTTGTTCCATGACCTGACGAACGGCTTCAGGATTTACTGGTTCTACCGGATCATCAAGTGAAAGCGTAACAACGCGTCCTTCATCATTAGTAAACTTTAGTTCTAATGTCTTCAAAATTATCACCTCCTATAAAGAAAATAAAGTAATTGATGGTTTAGATTTCAGATAATAGCGCGACATCATTACGACGAACTTCGTATAATGGATGTTGCTGTAATTCAGCTAAAGCTGTCGCTATTTCTAATAATTGTTCTGGAGTTGAACTCGTTTTAACGTTATTAAATGACTTCGTTTTCGTAATGACAGCTCCAGTGTTCTCATCAATTCCTTGCTCAAAATACAACTGCAATCTTGATTGAATCATTGTTGCTTGTGCCACATCAATCACCTCCTCTCACCTAAATAATCGAGGGTTAATGATAAAATAGGCTTGTTTTTAAAAGTTGTTAACTCAGTAATCATAAATTAATTGTGCTATACTAAAAGCCGACTAAAAAAAGAAGGGTATGGGATTAATCTATGAGTAACCAGGCATTGATTTTTTTTGATATTGACGGGACGTTGTTAGACCACGATAAGAAGCTACCGCAATCAACAAAAAAAGCAATTGCACAATTGCAGGCAGAGGGGCATATTACCGCTATTGCGACAGGTAGGGGACCATTTATGTATCTTCCGCTTAGAGAAGAATTACAAATCGATTCATTTGTTAGTTTTAATGGTTCTTATGTTGTTATTAATGGTGAGGTTATTTTTACAAATCCATTGAACGGGAAGCGACTATCAGAACTAACGACTGAGGGGTTAGCTAAAGATCAGCCCGCAGTGTTTATGACTGAAAAAGCGATGCATTCAAACATTGATAAACACTCAGCGATTGATGACAGCTTAGCTACATTAAAATTAGATGTAGCGCCCAGCTTTGATCCTGAATTTAATCATGCTCAAGAGCTTTATCAAACACTTTTCTTTATTGAAAAAGAGGAAGAACAATATTATCGAGAGAAATATCCTGAGTTTGAATTTGTTCGTTGGCATCCGTTATCAGTTGATGTAATCCCAAAAGGCGGTTCTAAAGCGAAAGGGATTGAAGCAGCAGTAAAGGCTTTAAATATTGATCCTGATAATGTCTATGCATTTGGTGATGGTTTAAATGATGTTGAAATGCTACGAACAGTTAAAAATAGTGTCGCAATGGGGAATGCTGTACCTGAAGCGAAAGAAGTAGCCAAATATGTCACTAAAGATGTTGACCAAGATGGAATTTTACACGGATTAAAGATGGTTGGTCTATTATCATAGCCGCAATTAGACGGAGCGTACAAATTGTTCACAAAAAAATTAATAATTATTCACTTACCCCCTTTTCAAACTTATAAAAATCTGATAAAATGCATATTAATGAATAAATATACATTGAAATCTGAAGGGGAGCAAAAAAATGAAGAAGAATTATTTATTAATTATGGCATTAATGATGATGTTTGTCCTTGTTTTAGCAGGGTGTGGTACTAGTAATGATGAAGGATCAGTAAACGATGATGCAAGTGGGAATGAAGCCAAAGCGAATGAGGATTCTGGCACGTTAGTTATGGGTACATCAGCTGATTATCCGCCATTTGAATCACGTAATCCACAAGGTGATATTGTCGGATTTGATATTGAGCTTGCGAACTACATTGCTGATGAATTAGGGATGGAGTTAGAAATCCGAGATATGAACTTTGATGGTTTGATTGGTGCTTTACAAGCTGAACGAATTGACATGGTGATCTCAGGTATGTCAGCAGATGAAGATCGTCGTAAAAACGTTGATTTCTCGATTGAGTACCATAGTTCTGGTGAGATGTTTGTTAGTCTAAAAGATGCTGCATTTACATCTCTTGATGACCTTAATGGAAAAACGATTGGTGTTCAGTTAGGTTCAATTCAACAAGAAGGTGCTGCCAACCTACAAGCAGACTATGATTTTGAAGTAAAGACACTTGATGATGCGCAAGGTTTAATCCAAGAACTTTTAAGTAACCGATTGGATGCTGTTTATTTAGATAAAGAAGTTGCTCTTGGTTTTATTGCAGCTCAAGATTTAGCTGGTTTTGATGACCCGTCTGGAACGACACCAGGTATGGCTGTTGCTTTTCCAAAAGGAAGTGAGCTTGTTGAACAGGTTGACGCAATTATTGAACAAGCAATTGAATCAGGTAAATTAGCTGAATGGGAAGCAGAGTGGCTATCTGAATAAATAAATTTGATCAGGAAATGAGGTGTAGGGCATGAATTTGGACTTTAGCCAAATCGTGCCTTATATTCCTTTTATGATAGAAGGAATATGGGTAACATTACAGTTTGTCATCGTTTCAATTTTAGTTGGATTTATCTTAGGTACTGTATTTGCTTTATTTAAAATCGGGAAAATTAAACCATTAAAATGGGTTGCCGATGCATATACGTCCATTTTTCGTGGGACACCGTTAATCTTGCAATTAATGATTATTTATTTTGGTTTACCCCAGTTATTTGGTTATGATATTTCACCGTTTTTATCAGCGGTATTAGCATTTGGTCTAAACTCTGCCGCTTATGTGTCTGAAATTATTAGGGCTGGGATTGAAGCGGTTGATATTGGGCAAACGGAAGCTTCTATGGCATTAGGCGTTTCATATCGGAAACGAATGATCGATATCATTTTACCGCAAGCACTAAAGAATATTCTTCCAGCATTAATGAATGAATTCATTACTTTGACAAAGGAATCGGCAATTGTATCAACAATTGGCTATTTAGATTTGATGAGAAGAGCCCAAGTTGTAGGAGCTGACTTATTTCGTAATTTTGAAGCCTATCTATTTGTCGGATTGCTCTATTACTTAATGGTTATGACGCTAACGATAATAGGGAAGCGGTTGGAACGGAGGTTAAAACGAAGTGATTAAAATTGAATATTTAGCGAAAAGCTTTGATAAAAATGAAGTTTTACAAAATATAAATCTTGACATAAAAAAAGGTGAGGTTGTTTCGATTATTGGCCCATCTGGTTCAGGGAAATCAACATTACTGCGTTGTGTTAATTTACTTGAGCAGCCGACTGAAGGGAAAATTTTTGTTAATGGTGATGAATTAACTGCACCAAAAGCAAATATAACAAAGGCGAGAGAGAAAATTGGCATGGTGTTTCAGCACTTTCATCTTTTCCCGCATTTTACTGTTTTAGAAAATATTACTTATGCACCGATTAAAGTTAAGCAATTATCAAAGCAAGAAGCGCAAGCAAAAGGACGCGAGCTCTTAGAGCGGGTTGGTTTAGCGGATAAGGAAAATGACTATCCGAATCGGTTATCTGGTGGACAAAAGCAGCGGGTTGCGATTGCAAGAGCGTTAGCAATGGAACCAGAATTGATGTTATTTGATGAACCAACATCCGCACTTGATCCAGAAATGGTAAAAGAAGTTCTTGATGTTATGAAAGACTTAGCACATTCGGGGATGACGATGCTTGTCGTTACGCATGAAATGGGCTTTGCTAAAGAGGTAGCTGATCGGGTAATCTTTTTAGATGAAGGGAAGTTAATCGAAACGGGTGACCCAAAAACTTTCTTCGAACGACCAGAGACAGCACGTGCTCAGGATTTCTTAGCAAAAATTTTGTAAGATTAAAAGAATGCGTTTCAGTTTAATTAAATGTACTGGGATGTATTTTTTTTGTGCTAAGATTACTTAGCGTATTGATTGACCGGCAAATCAGTAAATTATATAATGAAAGTAACATGTAAATGAGTATGACTTTAAGCAAGAAATGAGAGGTGTAAAAATGAATTCTGCTCAATTTGAACGATTACCTCACTTTATTAAGAAAGAAATGGATTCTATTTCTGAGAAAATTCGTCCAATCATGAAGAAAGTATCAACTTACTATATACTTGGGTTTCCGTTAATGTTGATCGGTATGCTCAACATCTTATTTTTAATCTTTGATCATAACATTACAGCTGATAACTATATTGTCCCTATTGTTTACGCATTTTTTGCTGCCTTAGGTTTAGCGATGTTTAATGAGTCACGTATGTTAAAAAAGGAGATTCATGAAGTAGGAAAAGATTATATTATTGAACGAATTAATCAAAGCGAAATTATGGAGGACGATGAAAAAAATCGTTATATTGCAAGTGTAAGAAATCAAGTGAAAATGGATTTACAACCATTTTTTAAATTCTTGACTGAAGAAAATAAAAGAACTCAAGGTCATTTTTATAAGTAAATAATGTGAAAACAGCCTGAACCAGATTTGCTTGATTTGGTTCAGGCTGTTTGTTTGGGGGTATTTAATCAATTGATAGTAAAACCATCGTCGTTTCAAAGTAAGATCTTTCTTGCGCTTATTTCTGCAAACAATAACGAGATAAAGTCACAATCTAATTCAAGCTCAAGTGCTGCGTAATACGCTTCAATTAATAGTTCGTTTGATAGTGAGTTCACGATATCGCCTACTTTCATAAGTTTTGTTTACTTGATGAATCGTTACGAAAGAAAAAGATAGTTGTGAAAATATGTGTAATCCTTTATGATTATTGATAGAACTTTTAATTATGTTGCGATTTTGAGGTGGAAGCTATGGGTCTAAAGGAATTAATTGAAGCTGCGATACAATCGCCTGAAACAAATTTACTTGGTATTTTTATTTATTTAACATTACTCATGTTCTTTACGGTATTATTTTTGACGCTTATTTTGTATTTAATCCCTAATCCGTTATCTAGACGATGGAAAAATGCGATTATTGGATCAATTACGTTTACTGTTTTAATTGTTTGGCTTTATCATTTTGTGATCAAGCAATTTATTTAGTATTTGTTAAATATTCTTCCCTCTTTAATGAAAAATAAACCTATTATTTACTGGGGTATATTGATGATTATCAGAAACAGAGGGAAAGAATTTTCTTTTGGGGGTTAGTTGTGATGAAAATTGGTTTTATAGGAACAGGAAATATGGCTACTGCAATTATAAAAGGGATCGTTGCTAATGGGTTTGTATCCGCTGAGCAGATTTATTTGATGGATATTGATCATGAAAAATTAGTTTCATTGTCTGAAGAGGTTGGTGCAAATTTCGTCAATTCGAATCGATCACTCATCGAGGCTGTTGATTTCGTTGTTTTAGCAATTAAGCCAAATGTGATTGAACATGTTTTGCAAGAAACAAAAGATGTAATCTTAACTAAGAAACCTGTGCTTATTTCAATTGCTGCTGGGACACCAACAGATAAACTTTATCGTTACTTAGATACAGATGTAGAGATTCCAATTGTACGGGTGATGCCTAATGTGAATGTTCTGGTAGGCAAAGGTGCTGCAGCAATTTGTGGCCATGATTTTGTCAATCAAGAGCAGCTTGATTTTGTTGTGAAGATGTTTGAAGCGGTTGGTAAGGCATGGATTTTAGCTGAAGAGGATTTTTCGAATTTCACTGCACTCGCGGGGAGTTCGCCAGCTTACGCTTATTTATTTATTGATAGCATTGCACGTGCAGGTGTAAAACACGGTTTGCCAAAACAAGTGGCAACGGAAATGGCTGCACAGGCAGTCCTTGGTAGTGCTGAGATGATATTGGGAACTGGCGAGAATCCATGGAAGCTAATCGATCAAGTTTGTTCCCCAGGTGGGACAACTGTAGCTGGCTTATTGGCATTAGAAGAAGAAGCATTTATCTCAACCGTTGTTAAAGGGATTGATACGACGATCGCTAAGGATCAAGAACTGAATGATAAATAAAAAAATCGACGCCTAAACGTCGATTTTTTTGTATGTTATTTTAGTAATTTGTCAATTTGGTTCAGATCATATGGGTCTTCGACTTTGATTCCATTAATATAAAGAGTTGGTACAACATCAACTTCTAATGCACGTGTATATGTGCGTGAAACTTGAATTGAGTCTAAATCAGGTTCAGCTACGAGTAATTCATGATCGAGTTGATAAATTTCAATTAAATCATTGATATATTGTTCTGATCCCCAATTCGGCTCCGATTCTGCATCAACAATAATTTGATAGAAAATATGATCATAGTCAGCTTGTGCATATTTTTTTAAGTTTTGATCCAAATTAGCAAACTGTAACGAAGAATCATTGACATAGACCATTGCTTGAGTCCGGAATTTTAATTCATCCTGATCAATATAATCAGATTTAATGATTGGATAAATGTCATTGATCCAAACTGAACACCAGTGGCATGCATAATCAAATAAGAACAACATTTCGTTATCTGCATTTTCGTTACCTTGATAAATTAATGTTTGATTTTCAACTGGTTCCATATTTTTTTTGGTAGACTTAGTTGCATTTAGAAATGCAATTAAGACGATAGCTCCAATAATAACCCCGACTACAATAAATGTGAAACGATGTTTTTTCATAAGAAATGATCCTTTCAATAATGATAGATTTCAAATCTATTATAACATGTTGTTCCAATTTTAACAATAGAAAAGTTTAATCTTATCTACTATCATAGTCTATATGTCGTTTGATTAAACATTCACCTTGAAAAAAATTAAGTTTTTCCTTTAATTTACCTCCCTTGCATAATGAAAGCGTTACCTATATCATAGATATTAAGTAAAAATAATTATGAAAATATTAGTGATTCTATTACTAATTGAGTCAATTTCATAATACAAAAATCTAATTAAAAACACGAATGATTATAAATTAAAATTCAATATCATACGTAAATAAAGAAGCCTAATCAAGTGATTGGAACGGCAGGCGGCGACTCTAGCGGGAACAATCGTGTCCGAAGATCCAGTGATAAAAGCTTGGAAAGCTTTTATCAATTAGCTGAGGTTTAGGAAGGCAAGCTAAAACCGTCACGTCCTGGGACTGCGATTACTCGTCCCACCGAAACCCTTTGTGACGACGCTTGCATGACCTACATCCTGTAGGCCCGAAAGCGTCCGCCTAGAGTGGAAATCACCGCGTCACCTGTCACTCAATTATTCGTGTTTTATAGCCAATTAAGTCATTATGAAATTAGTTTGAATTGCTTAGAGGGGGATATTATGCAACTAACTGAAATTAAACCAATGATGGATCAAGTTAAACGACAAATAAACAAAGTGATTGTTGGAAAGGAGCAGGTGATTGATCAGCTCCTTGTTTCATTATTAGCATCACGTCATGTTTTATTAGAAGATGTACCGGGGACTGGTAAGACGCTATTAGCAAAGACGTTGGCTACAGCGATTGATTGTGATTTTAATCGAATTCAGTTCACACCAGATCTGTTACCAAGTGATGTGATCGGGGTAACGATTTTTCATCAGCATAAAGGAGAATTTGAATTTCAAAAAGGACCAATTTTTACGAATATTTTATTGGCTGATGAAATTAACCGTGCAACGCCAAGAACACAGTCTAGTTTATTAGAGGGAATGGAAGAAAAACAGGTCACAGTTGATGGAAAAACTTATCAATTGGATGAGCCATTTCTAGTGATTGCGACACAGAACCCGATTGAAAGTCAAGGAACATTCCCATTGCCTGAAGCACAACTTGACCGATTTTTTATTAAAGTCAACCTCGGCTATCCTGATAAGAACGAGGGGATTGAAATACTAAAGCGTTTTCGTCAAGAACAACCACTGACATCGTTAGCGTCAGTTATTAGTCGCGATGATTTGATTAAGGCACAGCAAGTTTTCACAGATGTTGAAGTGGATGATGCGATCTTTCAGTATATTATTGAGATTGCGGATGTGACGCGACATCACGAAGATATTGTGATTGGTCTAAGTCCGCGTGGTACGCAGGCTTTGCTTCGGGCCGCTCAGGCATTAGCGGTGATTAGAGGGCGAACTTTCGTGACGCCAGATGATGTGAAAATGATTGCTCCGGCTGTGATAGAGCACCGGTTAGTTTATTCACCAATGATTGGGCGATCAGAAGATGGGGTAACGTCGATTGTCGATCAAATCTTACAAAGGGTCGAGGTTCCGACAGAGAATTTTAAGGGGAATCGAGGATGAATATTGCTTGGTTAATTGTTTTATTGATTATATTTGTTTTTGGTCAAAGTTATTTGTATGCAAAACGTGGTTTCGATAAGATTTCTTATCGACGCCAATTTGACAAAACATCGGTCTTTGTTGGTCAAGAGGTCGTTTTAGTTGATGAGGTTATCAATAAGAAGTTGTTACCACTTCCATGGGTAAGGCTAGAATCAAAAATGGATTATTCAATTAAAACAACTGGTGAGTCTGAGTTTGATTCGAGTGATCGTGATGTTCATCGGACGTTATTAAGCTTGTTGCCATATCAAAAATTAACACGTCGTCATCATTTGATTTGTACGAGGCGTGGTGTATTTGAGTTAGATACAATTGCCTTGACGTTAGGTGATGTTTTTGGTTTTTCTGAGGAGTTTCGTTCGTTTGAGACAGATGCAAAAGTTATCGTTTATCCACAGATTCTTACTAAAGAAGAGTTAACGATGCCGTCACAAATTTTTATCGGTGAACAAACGGTTAAGCGCTGGATTATTGATGATCCTTTTATAACAATTGGCACGAGAGATTATTTACCTGGAGATAATATTAAACAAATTAACTGGAAGGCATCGGCGAGAACAAAAAATGTTCAAGTTAAGGTGAATGATCATACGGCAGATCGTGAGGTTGTTATTTTAGTTAATGCTGATCAATCTGAAGATATTTGGTTGCCAATCAGTGATGAAGCCTTATTTGAGCAGACTTTAAGTTATGCGGCGACTGTAGCACATTATTTAGAAAGTAATGGGGAAGAATATAGCTTTGCAACGAATGCGGTTGACAAAAGAGAACAGCATCAAACAAAACGTTCATTTGTAAAAGTTGAAGCAAGTTCTGGAACGGCTCATTTTTATCATTTACTTAATCAGCTAGCTTATTTGGTTCCAGAGCGAAGTCAGCATATTAAGTATTTGATTGATTCATATATGACAACACAAACGAAACGGGCAGACATTTTGTTAATTACGCCGGTAATGACGAATGAGTTATTAGAAAAAATCGACCAGTTAAAAGCTGCTGGTCACTCTGTTGTGGTTGATCATATTATAGTCGATCAACAGGAGGCGGTATCGTGAAGCATGTTTACCGATCAATCAAATTTAGCTTATTAGAGTGGTTAGCGATTTTTCCAGCTTTATTGTGGATCAATACATTACTGCTTGACAGTTTTTTTACCGAGTTGAATTGGTTTTACTTTCCGTTGGTTTATCTGTTAGCATCGATCGGTGGTTGGATGATCAAAAAGAACAGTTTAAAGCTGATCGCTAGTGCCCTTATAGCTGGTTTAATTGTTGTGTTACTACCTTTAGATTCAGTCTGGCATCAACTGTTGATCTTCATGTTAATGTCTGCTGCAAGCTTAAGAGGTTTTCAATACAGTCAAGATCATCTCGAGCAAGTTTTTCCAATCGGTTTAATGTGGACAGCAAGTTTGCCGAGTTATTTTTTGAGTTATATTTTATATCGTGGTCCATCTTCTGTAGATGAACGGCAATTATTAACGATCTTTGCATTAGTTCTGTTGTTTTTTTTATTGTTTTTAACAAATCAAGAGCATTTAAGCAAGGCAAGCTTAGTGAATCGCAATGTGAAGCAGATGAATAAAAAAATGAGAATCCAAAACTCACTATATGTTTTCTTATTTTTTATCCTCGTTCTGTTAATTACACGGTTTAACTTTATCGCAGCTGGAATTGTCTATTTAATTCGGAAGTTTTTCCAACTGTTGGGTATGGGGAGTCAAGAATCAGAACTAAGTCATCAAGTTGAAGTAGATATGGATGTTTTTGATTTAGGACCGACAAAAGAACCGGCGCTTTGGCTTCAAATCCTCGATCAAATTATAAAAGTAGTTGGGCTCGTAATTGCTGGGTTAGCGCTACTATTTATTCTTTATCAATTGTTAAAGCGGATTCCTTTCTTTGCGAAAAAAATCAAAGCTCTGACAGAGAAAATCATTCAAATCTTACTTCAAATCCGTAAAGGGCGATCATTTGAACAATCAGAAGGTTATGTTGATGAAACAGAGTCCGTGTTTGACTTAACGAAAAGTGTCGATCAGTTTGTTGATAAAATGAGAGGGCGCTTCAAGAGAAAACCTAACTGGAGGACTTTAACAGATAAACAGAAGGCACGGTGGATTTTTCATCAAGTAATTGAACGTGGTGTTGATCAAGGGTATCAATTTTATCGATATGAAACAGCTCAGGAATCACTCAATCGATTAGAAGCGGAATTGATTCAAGATCGAGCACTTACTGCATCACTGGCATCTATTTATGATCAGGCTCGTTATTCAAGTTTAGCGCCAAGCCAAATCGATCAATTAAAAATGGAGCTTGAGCGTAAAGGTTGGATCTGATCAATTGACATGTTATAATTATCTCGAATTCAAAACAATACAACAAAGTGAGGTTTAAAATATGCGACATATTTTTAAAGAAGGCCAATTAGATGGACCAACTCTACTTTTATTACATGGAACGGGTGGAAATGAGCATGATTTATTACCAATTGCTGAAATGATTGACCCGAGTGCAAATGTGTTAAGTGTTCGAGGGAATATTTTAGAAAATGGGATGCCACGGTTTTTTAAACGTTTGAAGGAAGGTATTTTTGATCTAGATGATTTAGTTAAACAAACAAAAAATTTAGCTGAGTTTATTGATGAAGCGAGTGAAAAATATCAATTTGATCGTAATCAAGTGATTGCGATTGGTTATTCTAATGGTGCAAATATTGCTGGAAGCTTGTTATTCCATTATAAGAATGTATTAAAAGGTGCAATTCTACATCACCCGATGGTGCCAATTCGCGATGTTGAACTACCTGATCAGAAGCAGACTGCAGTCTTTATTGGAGCGGGAGAAAATGATCCAATGTGTCCAGCAAAAGAATCGGTTGAATTAGAAGAGCTGCTTGCTAACAATGGTGCCGACGTGACTGTCCATTGGGAACGTAACGGTCACCAATTAACTCAAACTGAAGTACAAGCAGCACGAGACTGGTATCGAAAACAATTTAATTAAGCTGTAATCAAAGTCAAACGCCAACCGAGCGCTTGGCTTTTTTTGTTGTTTAGGAAATTATCACTAGCGTTGCATAAACTATTTTTTCCTATGTCAAGTCTTATCGTTGTGGTTTGAGATAACTGATGTTGACCGATCCATACAACCGCTACGGGAAAATATTTCGCTTACCGCGGGCGTGCCTCGGGCGCAGAGAATGTGGGTCAGTTAGACGTTGGGACTGGGACTGGGACTGGGACTGCGGTTACTCGTCCCATCGAAGTGATTTGCGGTTACTCGTCCCATCGAAGTGATTTGCGATTACTCGTCCCACCATAAACACCTGCCCGTAGGATAAGGAAAGCTTCCCCGAATAAGCATCGCACGAAGAAAATTGA
>DUPD01000057.1 GCA_012838505.1 Bacilli bacterium
TTAGAGTAAGATCCCTCAGAGACGATGAGGTAGATAGGTTCGAGGTAGAAGCATGGTGACATGTGAAGCTGACGAATACTAATCGATCGAGGACTTAACTAAAATAAGTGTTTGATGATTCACCTTGTCAGTTGCACTTCTTATCTAGTTTTCAGGGTATAATAATTATATATCCATGATTTAGTGACAATAGCGAAGAGGTCACACCTGTTCCCATACCGAACACAGAAGTTAAGCTCTTCAGCGCCGATGGTAGTTGGGTTTTCCCTGCGAGAGTAGGACGTCGCTAAGCAAAATAAAATCCTCAAGTGATAAAACCTTGAGGGTTTTTGTTTTATTAAAGAGAGATAGTTGCAAGTCACAGATCATCTAACATATACTGATTATAGTGGAAACTTTAAAGTACATCACACTAGAAATATGTGAAAGTAATTTAATGAATTTCCAATTAAATTGATGAAAAAGAGAGGCTTTATTATGAAAAAAATTGCTTGGATTACGGATAGTACGTGTGGTTTATCATAGGACTTTATTGATCAACATAATATATTTGTCCTACCAATGATTGTGATTATTAATAATATATCCTATCGTGAGGATATTGATATTACCAAAGATGAAGTATATCAACTACTTCAACAACATGGTGAGGGTGCAAAGACAAGTCAACCACCATTTGGCGAATTTGTTGAGTTATATAAAAGGCTAAAAGATGAATACGAAATTGGTATTGCTCTTCATGCATCAAGCCAATTAACAGGTACGTATCAAAGTTCAATGAGTGCGGCAAAGATGGAAGACTTTCAAGTAGAAGTTATTGATTCTAAAATCGGTTCTTATGCACTTGGTAAGATGATTAAAAAGGGAATTCAAATGGAGCAAGAGGGTAAGTCTTATGATGAAATCGTTCGTGTCCTAAAAACGTATCCAGATCAAACTGAAATGTATTTATTACCGAGAAGTTTGGAACAGTTGAAGCGTAGTGGTCGTGTGAGCACAACTCAAGCAGTTTTTGCAAATTTATTAAAAATTAATTTAATCCTCCAATTTGATAATGGTAAAGTGATTGTTGAAGAGAAAATAAGAAGTCAGAAAAAAGCAGTGCAACATTTGTTTCAAAAGATTGAAGAAGTCTACCGAAGTGGTCGAGTAGATGAAATTGGAATAATGTATGCTGGAGCTAAAGAATTAGCTGAACAATGGAAAGATGAACTGAAACATTTATATGAAAATTTAAAAATAAAAGTAGAACCATTAGTGCCTGTGGCTGGAATCCATACAGGCCATGGTACAATGGCAATATCTTGGTTGAAGATTTAAGCTGTAATAATAAATAGATTTCCATACAGGAGTCTATTTATTTTTCTTTCAACTGTATAGTAAAAATTGGTGTTAAAATTTAATTATAAAGGAAATGTGATCCACATGAATGAAATTTTTAACTCTGACTTTTTTATTATGAGCATGAGACTCTTGTTAGCAATAGTATTATCTGGTTTAATTGGATTTGAAAGAGAAATCAATAAGCATTCAGCTGGCTTTAGAACACATATCCTCGTAGGGGTAAGTTCATGTCTAATGATGCTTTTGTCATTATACGGTTTTGAAGAATATAGCGATTCATTTCCAGAGTTCATTAGATTTGATCCAGCAAGAATCCCATCATATGTAATTAGTGGGATTGGTTTTTTAGGTGCAGGAACGATTATTGTCACTGGTGTCAATGTAAAAGGATTAACAACCGCCGCATCAATTTGGGCTGTTGCTGGTTTAGGCTTAGTCGTTGGAGTTGGCATGATTGAAATTGCTATATTAACAACAGTAATTATTATTTTTAGCTTGTTTTTTCTTAACAATGTTGAAAAATTGATTAATAAAAAAGACAATCGAAATTATTTACTAATAACGGTTACAAATATTAAAGTCATCGATCGTATTTTTTCGCAATTTAATGATCATAATGTTGAAGTAAGCAATATAAATTTTGAAAAAACTAATCAAGATGATACTGTGATTACACTGGATTTATTGCCTGGTAAAACAACAGTTATTGATCAGCTCTACCATGATTTATTAGCTATTGAACACGTTAAACAAGTTCGAAATACAAAAACAGTATAATATTTGCATCTGAACTAGAAGCAGTATAAAATATAACTATGGTCAAATATAGTCAAAGTCAAGCAGGAGGAGAAATAAGATGCGTAATATTTCAGATGTAATAGAGGCGCATTTGAAACAAATTATTGAACGAAATAAACATAAAACTGTTGAAATCAAACGAAGTGAGATTGCTGATCAATTTGCATGTGTTCCTTCTCAAATTAATTATGTCATCAACACTAGGTTCACACCGGAAAAGGGTTATCATGTTGAGAGTAAGCGTGGTGGTGGTGGCTATATTCGGATTCAACGTATGGCGGTGAATAGTAAGAATAACTTAATTGATGAATTGATTGATTTGGTTAGACCAAGTGTAGATCAACGTGTGGCTGTTGCTGTAATTGAAAGATTGTATGAACAAGAGTATATTTCAATTAGAGAAGCTAAGCTAATGATAAATGCAATCGATCGAGAAGTTTTGGCATTTAAGTTGCCAGTTCGTGATGAGTTACGTTCCCGAGTTTTAGTTGCGATGTTGAGAGCATTAAAACATAACTAAATTTTACACTCGTAAGGAGGGTTATCATTTGAAATGTGAAGTTTGTCAACAACGAGAAGTATCCGTTCATTTAACTAATTATCTTAATGGTCAAAAAACAGAAATTCATCTCTGCCAACAGTGTGCTATAGAAAAAGGGTATCTAGATGCAGATGAAGAGTCATATACGATTCACGATTTACTTAGTGGATTCTTCAATGTTCAAGCGAATCCAACTACAAAAGCAGAACCAGATCACCGTGCGGAACATCAATTGACATGTCCGCAATGCCAAATGACTTATCAACAGTTTAATAAAATTGGTAAATTCGGTTGTTCAAAGTGTTATCAAACATTTTCATCATTTTTAAATCCTATTTTTAGAAGGGTTCATAGTGGAAATACGGGTCATACTGGGAGAATACCTAAGCGAAAGCACGTGCACTTGCAGCATCAGCGATTAATTCAAAATTATCGTGATCAACTACAAGAGCTTGTTAAAGAGGAGAAATTTGAAGAGGCTGCAGAACTACGTGATAAAATTAAAGATTTAGAACAAGAAGGGAAATCTTCTGCCAAAAAAGGAGATGAGCTTTAATGTCATTACAGTCTTTTATTGATCAGGCGATAAGTCCTTGGATGCAAGAGCAAGGTCCAGACCATGACATCGTATTAAGCACACGAATTCGCTTAGCAAGAAATTTTACAGATGTGCCTTTCCCATTAAAGGCAGATGATACTAAGCTTCAGATCGTTTCCAATTGGTTAAAAGAACATTTTAATCATCAGTCTTTTTTAGAATATAAAAACTTAGAATATTTTGATATGGCAAGTTTACAGCAACTAGAAAAGCAAATTTTAGTGGAAAAACATCTAATTAGCCCATTATTAGCCGAGAGGGATAAAGTAAGTGGTGTCTTACTCTCAAAAAATGAGCAAGTATCAATTATGGTTAATGAAGAGGATCATATTCGATTACAACTTTATCTCCCGGGTTTACAACTTGAACGTGGTCTGACAGAGGCATTTAAAATTGATGATTGGTTAGAAGCAAAAATTGATTATGCATTTGATCAAGAGCGGGGATATTTAACAAGTTGTCCAACAAATGTAGGTACGGGACTTCGAGCTTCGGTTATGATGCATTTACCTGCACTGACATTAACGGGTAAAGTGAGAAAGATGCTTCCAGCAATTCATCAACTCGGTTTAGTTGTAAGAGGGATTTATGGTGAGGGTAGTAAAGCCCACGGAAATGTTTATCAAATTTCTAATCAAGTCACTTTAGGTCGATCAGAGCAAGATATCATTCACGACCTCCATAGTGTTGTTAAACAATTGATTAATTATGAGCGTAAAGCAAGACAATCACTCATTGAACAGTCAGGTATTCGGTTGGAGGATCGGATTTTTAGATCATACGGTACGTTAAAATATAGTCGGGTGATTGAATCGCAAGAAGCTGCCAAATGTTTATCAGATTTACGGCTAGCGATAGACCTTGGTTATATTCAAGATTTATCAACGACAGCTGTCAATGAATTAATGATTTTAACACAGCCCGGTTTTTTACAACAATATACTCAAGAGATTCTGACACCTGAAAAGCGTGATGTTAAACGGGCAAGTATTATTCGAGAACGTTTAAGTATTGAAGATAAGTAAAGGAGGAAGATGCATCAATGATGTTTGGTAGATTTACAGAAAGAGCGCAGAAGGTTTTGGCGCTTTCACAAGAAGAAGCGATACGATTGGGACATAACAATATTGGAACAGAACACATATTACTAGGATTAATTCGAGAAGGTGAAGGGATCGCTGCTAAAGCACTTCACGCATTAGATTTAGAAAAAAATAAAATTCAAGAAGAAGTAGAGGCTTTAATAGGTGTTGGACAAAAGGGACCAAAAACAGTTCACTATACACCGAGAGCTAAGAAAGTGATTGAGTTATCAATGGATGAAGCGAGAAAACTTGGTCACACTTATGTTGGAACAGAGCATATATTACTAGGTTTAATTCGAGAAGGTGAAGGGATTGCAGCTCGAGTGTTAAATAATCTAGATGTTAGTCTCAACCGAGCGAGACAGCAGGTTTTACAACTATTGGGCAGCAATGAGCCTGTCCGTAAAGGCCAAGCAAGACATACACAAAGTAACAACCCCGCTAGTACACCGACGCTGGACTCGTTGGCACGTGATTTAACACAGATCGCTAAAGAAGGTAATGTTGATCCAGTGATTGGTCGGGAGAAGGAAATTGAGCGTGTCATTCAAGTGTTGAGTCGTCGTACGAAGAATAACCCTGTTTTAATTGGTGAACCTGGCGTTGGGAAAACTGCAGTAGCAGAAGGATTAGCCCAACAAATTATTAATAATGACGTCCCTGAAACATTACGAGACAAACGTGTGATGACGCTAGATATGGGAACGGTTGTTGCCGGTACGAAATATCGAGGAGAATTTGAAGATCGGTTAAAGAAAGTAATGGAAGAAATTCGTCAAGCCGGTAATGTTATTTTATTTATTGATGAACTGCACACGTTAATTGGTGCTGGTGGGGCAGAAGGCGCAATAGATGCTTCAAATATTTTAAAACCATCACTAGCTAGAGGTGAATTACAGTGTATCGGTGCAACAACAATTGATGAATATCGAAAATATATTGAAAAAGATGCAGCACTAGAGCGACGGTTCCAACCAATCAAGGTGGACGAACCAACAACAGAAGAGTCAATTGAGATCTTAAGAGGACTTCGTGATCGTTACGAAGCACATCATCGTGTCACAATTACTGATGAGGCAATTGAGGCTGCTGTTCAGTTATCAAGCCGTTATATTACCGATCGTTTCTTACCAGATAAAGCGATTGACTTAATTGATGAAGCGGGGTCAAAAGTGCGTTTGCGTTCATATACCGCACCATCAAATTTAAAAGAATTAGAGCAAAAATTATCTGAAGTTAGAAAAGAAAAAGATGCGGCTGTTCAAAGTCAAGAATTTGAAAAGGCGGCCTCATTACGTGATCAAGAACAAAAACTACGAAAAGAATTAGAAAAAACTACAGAAAAATGGGCGGAAAAACAAGGTAAAGAAGACTCTCGCGTTGTCGTTGAAGACATTGCCTCAGTTGTATCAAATTGGACGGGAGTACCTGTCGATTCGTTAACTAAAGATGAAACAGAACGGTTATTGAATCTGGAAAACATTTTGCACAATCGACTAATTGGTCAAGCTGAAGCCGTGACTGCAGTATCTAAAGCGATCAGACGCGCACGTGCTGGACTAAAAGATCCGAAGCGTCCAATTGGTTCATTTATTTTCTTAGGCCCTACGGGTGTCGGAAAAACTGAATTAGCCCGTGCATTAGCAGAGGCGATGTTCGGTGATGAGGATGCGATGATCCGGATTGATATGTCTGAGTATATGGAAAAGCATACGACATCACGTCTAGTTGGTTCACCTCCAGGGTACGTTGGGCATGAAGAAGGTGGTCAATTAACTGAGAAAGTCCGGAGCAAGCCGTACTCTGTTGTTTTACTCGATGAGATTGAAAAAGCACATCCAGAAGTGTTTAATATTTTGCTGCAAGTTTTAGAAGATGGTCGTTTAACAGACTCAAAAGGAAGACTAGTCGACTTTAGAAATACAGTTTTAATTATGACTTCGAACGTTGGAGCAAGTGAGCTTCAAACGAATAAATTTGTTGGTTTTAATATTGGCGATCAACAAGCAGACCATAAGCAGATGAAGGCAAAAGTAACAGATGCATTGAAAAAAGCATTCCGTCCGGAGTTCTTAAACCGAATCGATGAAACGATTGTCTTCCATGCGCTTGAACGTAAGCATATGAAAGACATCGTCACATTAATGATAAAGCAATTACAGAGTCGATTGGCTGAACAAGGTCTAGACTTTACATTATCAGCTAAAGGGATTGAGAAGATTGCTGAAGAAGGATTTGATCCGGAATATGGGGCGCGGCCACTACGTCGTTCAATTCAAAAAAATATTGAGGATCTCTTGTCTGAAGCTCTGTTAAGAGGAGAAATTAGCAAAGACGAGCAAGTCAGGGTTGGATTAAGCAGTAATGGCAAGTTTATTATATTAAATAAGTGAGAAATTGATCGTAATGAATGCATGATTAGGTAGCTTCAGGAAGTATCTTTTCTCTATTATTTAAGAAAAGCGGAAGGTAATCTTTACCTTTCGCTTTCTTTTACATATAATAGATGAGACGGCTAAAGTAACTGTTTAGATCAGTAGTGTTGCATAAAGTTTACTTTCCTATGTCAATTCTTATCGTTGTGGTTTGAGATAACGGATATTGATCGATCAATACAACCGCTATGGATATGATTCTCTTACTTAGAGCTAATCTTGTTACAAATTTGCAATGATTACACTATTTTTACACAGATAATTAACCTGTATGTAATATTTGTAAGTTCAATATAGCGTATAATGAATGAAAGGGGAATGTGCATGGCAAAAAAAAGAACGAGCTTCGTTTGTCGTGATTGTGGCTATGAAACACCAAAATGGCTGGGGAAATGCCCCAGTTGTAATCAGTGGAATACATTAGAAGAAGAACTAGTCGTGAAAACAACTTCAAAGCATCGTGGTTTAGGACAAGACAGTAAACAAAGACCTGAAAAAATAACTGCGATAGAAACAAAAGAAGAAGCTAGAATGAAAACAAAGATGCCAGAACTTAATCGAGTTCTTGGTGGTGGTGTAGTTCCGGGTTCACTCGTTCTAATTGGTGGAGACCCAGGTATCGGTAAATCAACATTATTACTCCAAATTTCAGATCAGTTAGCTAATCAAGACCATTCAGTCCTTTATATTTCTGGAGAGGAATCTGTACGTCAAACGAAATTACGTGCAGACCGACTTGGTGTTACGTCTGATCAATTGTATGTCCTGTCTGAAACGAATATGAGCTTGATTTCTGCGCAGATTGAACAGCTAGAGCCGACACTTGTTGTGATTGACTCAATTCAAACGATATTTAAAGATGAGGTGACAAGTGCCCCGGGAAGTGTCTCTCAAGTACGTGAATGTACAGGAGATTTGATGCGAATTGCCAAAACAAAGCATATCCCTATCTTTATCGTTGGTCATGTGACAAAAGAAGGTGCAATTGCTGGTCCAAGAATGCTTGAGCATATGGTAGATACTGTTCTTTACTTTGAGGGTGAACGACATCATACATACCGCATTTTGCGGGGTGTCAAAAACCGTTTTGGTAGCACGAATGAAATGGGTATTTTTGAGATGAAGGAATCCGGGCTTAAAGAAGTATTAAATCCGTCAGAAATATTTTTAGAAGAACGATCACAAGGAGTGGCAGGATCAACTGTAGTAGCTTCGATGGAAGGCACACGTCCCGTCCTTGTTGAGATCCAATCTTTAATCTCACCAACAAGTTTTGGTCAGGCTCGGCGAATGGCAACAGGAATTGATCATAATCGAGTGCCATTGCTGATGGCCGTTCTAGAAAAGCGAGTCGGTTTATTAATGCAAAATCAAGATGCATATGTAAAAGTTGCTGGTGGAATCAAATTGGATGAACCAGCGATAGACTTAGCAGTCGCGATCAGTATTGCTTCTAGTTTTAAAGGAAAAGCTTGCTCTCCCTACGATGTTTTAATTGGAGAAGTCGGCTTGACTGGGGAAATCCGTCGTGTCTCTAGAATTGAACAACGGATACAGGAGGCTAATAAGCTTGGGTTTAAGCGAGCAATTATTCCGGCACGTAATTTAGATGGACTGCAAACACCCGATTCAATTGAAATTATCGGTGTTGATTCAATTCAAGAAGCATTGAAAGTGACTTTACAAGAGTAAATCTAGTATTTTTTGAAAAAAGAAGGTTAAATTTATCTAATATTGGGGATTATAATAACTAGGAGGTGAAAAAATGTGCTAAGAAGAATTGTTCAGTTATTTATTATTATTGCTGGAGGGACAATCGGCTTTCTCTACTTACCACTTTTGTTCCAAATCATTGGCTTTACGAAAGGAACGTGGATTGATCAGCCATTTGTTGCTCCATATATCGGTTTAATTCTTGGTGCAATTATTTTATATTTATTATCTTTTTGGTTTGTCGATTATATCGTTTCATTTGTTCAATATTTAGAAAAAGCTTTACTAGGTGCGCCGTTAATTAATTTGCTATTTGGTGGTATCGGTCTAACGATTGGTTTACTGATTGCATACTTAATTTATCAACCGATTTATGAACTCCAGATCTTAGTTGTTTCTCAAACGGTACCACTCTTTACGATGGGTTTGTTCGGTTATCTAGGTTTCTAAGTAGGTTTTAAACGTCGTGATGAAATTTTAAATATTATGACTTTAGCTAAAAAAGATAAGAATCAAAAATTAACAACAGATGAAGAGTGGCATCATCAGCATGGACCAAAACCAAAAATTCTTGATACAAGTGTGATAATCGATGGTCGCATTGCAGATATTTGTCAAACACATTTTATTGAAGGGACAATTATTATTCCCCAGTTTGTTTTACAAGAGCTCCAACATATTGCGGACTCATCCGATGCATTAAAACGGAACCGCGGTCGTCGAGGTTTAGATATATTAAATCGACTACAAAAAGATGCGACGAAGAATATTGAGATGTACGAAGGCGATTTTGAAGATACTCAAGAAGTAGATAGCAAGCTGGTCAAGTTGGCAAAGCTTGTTGATGGCATTGTTGTGACAAATGACTTTAATTTAAACAAGGTTTGTGAGTTTCAAAATGTCCAAGTTCTAAATATTAATGACTTAGCAAATGCTGTTAAGCCGGTTGTTTTACCGGGTGAATTACTCAAAGTCCAAGTCATTAAGGATGGAAAAGAGCATGATCAAGGTGTTGCTTATTTAGATGATGGGACAATGATCGTTGTTGAGGAAGGTAGAAACTTTATTGGTGAAGCGATTGACGTCATTATTACGAGTGTACTACAGACATCAGCGGGAAGAATGATTTTCGCAAAACCGAAAGCACTTGAAAAAGCGCTCTAAAAAGGGTATAAATAATAGAGGAGAGAAAGTGATAACCAGCGTTATCACTTTTTCTGATGATCAGTGAAAATCGAGATAAAGAAATTCAAATAGTAATCGTGATTGAAAGGGGAAGTTAGCTCATGACAAAAAAAGTACGAGTACGGTATGCACCGAGCCCTACAGGTGACTTGCATATTGGAAATGCTAGAACTGCACTATTTAATTATCTATTTGCTAAGCACTTCGGCGGAGAATTTATTATTCGAACGGAAGATACAGATGAGAAGAGAAATGTTGAGGGTGGAGAAGAAAGTCAACTTAATTATTTAAAGTGGCTTGGTTTGCAGTGGGATGAAGCTGCTGATATCGGTGGTGACTATGGCCCATATCGACAAACTGAACGGTTAGATATTTATCAAAAATATGTTGACCAATTACTTGAACGTGACTTAGCTTATAAATGCTATATGACAGAAGAAGAGTTAGACAAAGAACGAGAAGAGCAGCGTGCAAATGGTCAAGTGCCAAAGTATTCAGGTGCACATGCGAATTTAACAGCAGAGCAAATTGCCCAATTTGAAGCAGAAGGTCGCGAGGCGAGTATTCGTTTTAGAGTGCCGAAGGATGTAACCTATACATTTAACGATATTGTTAGAGGTGACATTACCTTTGAATCAAGTGACTTTGGTGACTGGGTCATTGTGAAGAAGAATGGGATCCCAACTTATAACTTTGCTGTTGCAATTGATGATCACTTAATGGAGATTAGCCACGTATTACGTGGTGAAGAACACATTTCCAATACACCAAAACAAATGATGGTCTTTGACGCATTTAATTGGGAGATTCCTAAATATGGTCACATGACATTGATTTTAAATAAAGCACGGAAGAAGTTAAGTAAACGCGATCAAGATGTTGTCCAGTTTATTGAACAATATCATAACTTAGGCTACTTACCAGAAGCGATGTTTAACTTCATTACTTTATTAGGCTGGTCGCCAGTCGGTGAAGAAGAGATTTTCACTAAGGAAGAAATTATTAAAATATTTGATCCAAGTAGATTGTCAACATCAGCTGCAATTTTTGATTCGAAAAAATTGCAGTGGATGAATAATCAATACATTAAAACATTAACTGCTGATCAAGTGAATGAACTAACACTGCCTCATTTAATTGAAGCGGGAAGAATCTCAACTGATGCGGACGAAGAAACGAAGGCTTGGGCGATTAACTTAATCGCTCTATACAAAGATCAACTGAGTTACGGTGCTGAGATTGTTGAATTAACCGAGCTTTTCTTCCAAACGAAGATCAGTTATAATGAAGATGCACAAGCTGTTTTAGCTGAAGAACAAGTTGCTGAAGTATTAAATGTCTTTAAAAATAAATTAACAGAGTTAGAAAATTGGGAGCCCCAAGCAATAAAAACTGCTGTTAAGGCAACTCAAAAAGAAACACAACAAAAAGGTAAAAAATTATTCATGCCGATTCGTGTTGCAACAACAGGTCAATTACATGGTCCAGAGTTACCAAATGCCATTTATCTATTAGGCAAAGAAACTGTCCTGACACGATTAGATGACGTGTTAGTTAGCTTTTAATCACGAATCAATCTGATACGCATATAAATAATCATAAAATGTAGAAGAGGATAGAAATTGGTTCAATGCTTATTTAGAGAAAATCACCTCGGCTGAAAGTGATTTTAAGCAGACTAATTTTATGCACCTCGGAGTCTTTTACTGAACAGATGAGTAAGTAAAAGCGGCAACTCACCGTTAGCTGAGTGTAAGTTGAGATTAGGCTACACATGCTTAATCTAAACAGAGTGGAACCGCGTTTACCAAGGCGTCTCTGTGTATTGAATACACAAAGACGCCTTTTTGTCGTTTTTAATTAGTTTGGAGGTGTTAGAAATGGCCTTTTTTAAACGAATAAAAGAAGATATTCAAGTTGTTTTCGATCAAGATCCAGCTGCACGTTCATATTTAGAAGTTATTTTTACCTATTCGGGTGTACATGCGCTTTGGCTTCATCGAATTGCACATTTCTTTTATCGAAAGAAGTTCTTCTTTTTTGCTCGGATCATTTCACAATTTGCTCGATTCTTTACAGGCATAGAGATCCATCCAGGTGCTCAGATTGGTCGTCGTTTTTTCATTGACCACGGGATGGGTGTTGTGATTGGAGAAACGTGTGAAATTGGTGATAACGTTACGATCTATCAAGGTGTCACATTAGGTGGGACTGGAAAGGAAAGGGGCAAACGCCACCCAACGATTAAAGATCATGCCCTTATTGCTACAGGAGCTAAAGTGTTAGGGTCAATCACGATAGGTGCGTATTCTAAAGTTGGAGCAGGCTCTGTCGTGCTTAAAGATGTTCCAGACTATTCGACAGTAGTAGGGATTCCTGGTCATGTTGTTGTTCAAAATGGCAAGCGTGTTGATCAAAAACTTGACCATAACAAACTACCAGATCCGATTGATGATTATATTGTTGAATTACAAGCAGAAGTTAAGAAGATTAAGCAAGAGTTAGATGTAATTAAGGGAGAGAAGCAAGATGACGATTAAGATGTATAATACATTGACACGAAAAAAAGAGATCTTTCAACCGATCGATCCGCATCAGGTAAAAATGTATGTCTGTGGTCCAACGGTTTATAATTATATTCATATCGGTAACGCACGACCGGCGATTGTGTTTGATACGATTCGACGTTATTTGGAGTACCGCGGCTATGACGTAAAATACTTGTTAAATTTTACAGACATTGATGACAAGATTATCAATGAAGCAAAACAATTAAATGAAGATGTTGAAACACTAACGAATCGATTTATCACTGCGTATAAAGAGGATGTTGGTGCATTAGGTGTTCGCCCGGCTACCCATCATCCGAGAGTGACGGAAACGATCGATGAAATCATCCAGTTTATCGCTGATTTAATTGAAAAAGGTTTTGCCTATCAAGTAAATGGTGATGTTTATTATAAGACACGTGAATTTAAAAACTACGGCAAGCTATCTGCCCAGCCGCTTGATGATTTACGAGCGGGTGCACGAATCCAAGTCGACGAGCATAAAAAAGATCCACTCGATTTTGCATTGTGGAAAGCTGCTAAACAGGGGGAAATTGCCTGGTCATCACCATGGGGAGAAGGTCGTCCGGGTTGGCATATTGAATGTTCAGCGATGGCAAAAAAACACTTAGGTGCAACGATTGATATTCATGCTGGTGGTCAAGATTTGACCTTCCCACATCATGAAAATGAAATTGCACAATCAGAAGCACGTAACGGCAAAAAATTCGCTAACTACTGGCTTCATAATGGCTATATTACGATTGATGACGAAAAGATGTCGAAATCACTAGGGAATTTTGTTTTAGCTCGTGATCTGATTAAACAATATCGCCCAGAATTGATTCGCTTCTTTATGCTCAGTGTCCATTACCGTCAACCAATTAATTTTAACGACACATTAATTAATCAATCAAAGCAAGGTTTTGACCGAATTGTAAATAGTTATCAAAATGTTCATTATCGAATGGGCAATGCAAGTGAAGGTGACGAGCAATATCAAGCAAAACTATTACAAATTAAAGATGAGTTTATTAATGAAATGAATGATGACTTCAATACGGCAAATGCGATTAGTGTGCTCTATGAACTAGTAAAAGAGGCGAACTTAGCAATCGAAGACCCAGAAGTAACGAAAGCAAGCTTAGCCAGCTTTCTCACTCTGTTTGATCAGTTTTTCTCTATATTAGGGCTCAATCTAACGTTACAAGATGAGCTACTTGATGAAGAGATTGATCAATTATTAGTCGAGCGTGATGAGGCACGTGCAGCCAAAAACTTTGCCAGAGCAGATGAAATTCGTGAGTTGCTAAAAGAACAGTCGATTATTTTGGAAGATACCGCTCAAGGAACTCGTTGGAAAAGAGGATAAGCATGAAGGTCAATGAAGTGAAACAAATGAAAAGCTTAGCGCTCGCTTATATGGGTGACGCAATCTATGAGGTTTACGTGCGTGATTATTTAATTCGTAATCACCATGCGAAAGTAAATGACTTGCACCAAAATGCGATTAAATATGTAGCGGCAAAAGCTCAAGCTAAAGTTTTGCGCTACTGGCTTGAAACAAAAGCGTTGGATGAAGAAGAAGAAGGTGTCGTTAGGCGTGGTCGGAATGCGAAGGCAGGATCAGTTCCTAAAAACACAGATATTATGACCTACCGTTATAGTACAGCTTTTGAAGCGCTACTAGGTTTTCATTACTATACAGATAATCGAGCAAGATTAAATGAATTAATCGAACAAGCAATCACTTTTGTTGAGAGAGGAAGATAAACAGATGAATGAAGAATGGCTAATCGGCAAAAATCCAATTACAGAAGCATTTAGGTCTGGCCGGGCGATTAATAAATTATTCATTGGAGACTACGTAAATCCAAATTCAATTGACGAGATTCAAAAGCTCGCTAGAAAGCAAGGCGTCCAAATTAAGCGAGTACCAAAACAAAAGCTCGATCAATTAGCAAGTGGTAAACACCAAGGTTTAGTAGCCGCTGTAGCAGCATATGACTATGCGACAATCGATGATTTATTTGCTAGAGCAGAGGAAAAGGGAGAGCTACCTTTCTTCATGCTATTGGATGGCATTGAAGACCCACATAATTTAGGTTCTATTTTACGAACGGCTGATGCAACGGGTGTACATGGTGTAATTATTCCAAAAAATCGAGCAGTTGGTTTAACGAGTGTTGTCGCAAAGACATCGGCTGGTGCAATCGAATATGTTCCAGTTGCTCGAGTCACAAACATGGCACAAACAATAGAAGAATTAAAATCTCGACATGTCTGGGTGATCGGGACAGATATGGATGCAGATAAAGACTATCGCGAATTAGAAGGCGATCTTGCCTTAGCCTTAGTCATTGGTAATGAAGGAAAAGGAATCAGTCGTCTTGTTCGGGATAAATGTGACTGGACTGTGAACTTAGCGATGAAAGGTCAAGTCTCATCACTAAATGCATCTGTTGCATCTGGTGTCTTGATGTATGAAGTTTTCCGAAAGCGTAGCCCTTTGGGGGATTAAGCAGATGGATGTCTTATTAGTCGATGGCTATAATATTATCGGTGATTGGGACGAGCTCAAAGAATTACGCGATGTTGACCTTGATCAAGCGCGTCAATTGTTAATCGAAAAAATGGCTGATTATCAGGCGTATCAAGGAATTCGAGTAATAATTGTTTTTGATGCGTATGAAGTTAAAGGTCTAGAGACAAAGGATTCAAAATATAATATTGAGATTATTTATACGAAAGAAAAAGAAACAGCAGATCAGTGTATTGAGCGACTAGTCAAACAAATTATCAATGTTCAAACAAAAGTATATGTTGCTACGAGCGACTTTACTGAACAGCGGACAATCTTTCAACAAGGTGCCTACCGTAAGTCAGCGCGTGAATTAGCAATAGAAGTGAATCAAATAAAAAAAGAAATTTCTAATGACCTTAGAAGCTTTGAAACGCAAAAAAAAGGGCGATCTCTCCCGATAAATCAGGATATTCTGGACCAATTTGAGAAAATGAGACGTGGGAGGCATTAAAACCACTAGTTGACGAAAGTTAAGCGTTTACTGTATAATATTTCTATTAGATAGTTCAGGGGGAGTTTGGGTTGGAGAAACAGCTTCACGGTGTGAACAATCAATTCATATCTTTTGATCAGCTTGATGATAGTGAAATTATCACGCTTATTCGCCAAGGAAATAGCCAAGCTGTTGATTTCTTAATTCAAAAATATCGACCTTTCGTCAGGATAAAAGCAAGTGCATATTTTTTGATTGGGGCAGACCATGAGGATATCGTTCAAGAAGGAATGATCGGACTCTATAAAGCTGTTCGTGATTATAAAGATACACATCAAACCTCGTTTCGTGCCTTTGCAGATCTTTGTATTAAGAGGCAGATTATCACGGCGATTAAAGCTGCTACAAGGCAAAAGCACATTCCACTTAACTCCTATGTTTCATTAGATAAGCCAATCTACGATGAAGAATCTGAGCGAACGTTATTAGATGTTTTAACAAATGTCGAGAAAATAGATGATCCTGAAGAGCTAATCATTAATCAAGAAAACCGTTGTTTAGTTGAAGGGAAGATTATTAAACTACTCAGTCGCTTTGAGTGTGATGTGCTATATTTGTACTTAGATGGTCGAACATACCAAGAGATATCGATTGAGTTAAATCGACATACTAAAGCAATTGACAATGCCCTTACACGTGTTAAGAAAAAACTCGAACGCTATTTAGATGTAGTGGGAGCGGAGTTATAATTGAATTGAAAGCGAACGTTGACACAGTTTGACAAGCGTGCTACATTAGAAGATGTGCTAGATTAATAATAAGGTGATTATATGAAAAAGAAGCTAGCTCTTGCATGTGAAGTATGTGGGAGTCGAAATTACCATTCTGACAAAAGTTCGGCAAGCCCTGAACGATTAGAACTGAAGAAATTTTGTAAGAGATGTAATCAACATACATTACATCGTGAGACTAAATAAGTTGAATTCATTAATAAATCATTATTTTATAGATAAAAATTTTATGTTTGGAGGAACTCCTTGTGAAAGCTGTATCATTTTTAAAAAATGTTTCGCGAGAAATGAAAAAAGTCTCTTGGCCAGGTAAGCAAGAATTATACCGCTATACTGTGACCGTCGTTGTAACAGTTGTTTTAATCGCTCTATTTTTCACGGTTGTCGATTTTGGTATCAGTCAAATTTTGAATCTCTTTTTTGATTAACAGAGTGGATTTTGTGTTATAATGAAAGAAGTATAAATCGAGTGACTTACAACCCGTGTTAACGGGTTTTTTTAAATTGAAGACTAATCACAAATTATGATTATCGTAAAGCTCATCTGTATGGATGAGAGTCATTTTGATTAACGGACAAGGAGGTTTGAAGATGGAGAAACAATGGTATGTCGTTCATACGTATTCAGGTTATGAAAATAAAGTGAAAACGAACTTAGAAAAAAGACTTGCATCGATGGGTATGGAAGATAAAATTTTCCGTATTTTAGTCCCTGAGGAAGAAGAAACAGAGATGAAGCAAGGCAAGCATAAAGTCTCAATGAAAAAGGTTTTCCCTGGCTATGTTTTAGCTGAGATGATTATGACGGACGATTCTTGGTATGTCGTTCGAAATACTCCGGGAGTAACGGGCTTTGTTGGTTCAGCTGGATCGGGTTCAAAGCCAACACCACTATTGCCTGAAGAAGCAGAAATGATTCTTAAGCGCATGGGTATGAAGGAAACGGAAATTGAGGTTGACTTTGAAGTTGGTGAGTCAGTTACAGTTGCAGATGGTCCGTTTAGTAATTTTACCGGTGTCATTGAGCAGATCGATACTGACCGTCAAAAGGTCAAAGTACTTGTTAACATGTTCGGTCGTGAAACACCAGTCGAACTTGATTTTACACAAGTTGAAAAGCTTTAATCTAGTTCAGGATAGAAGGAAGTTTCCTGATTTGATGGAAGATGAACAATTTTATTTATAATAAGTGAGTTCAGCTCTTGCAATATTAAGTTGAACATGCTAAAATCTTAATGTTCTTTATGCCTCGAGTTTCAAGACAATAATAGAGATGAACATGAGTGGGAGGGCTAACACCCTGTGACCACATCACGGACTTAAGGAGGTGTGTCTCGTGGCTAAAAAAGTAATTAATGTTGTAAAACTACAAATTCCAGCAGGTAAAGCAAACCCAGCTCCACCAGTAGGACCGGCATTAGGTCAAGCGGGTATTAATATCATGGGTTTCTGTAAAGAATTTAACGCTCAAACACAGGAGCAAGCTGGACTAATTATTCCGGTAGAAATTTCGGTTTTTGAAGACCGTTCATTTACGTTTATCACCAAAACTCCACCGGCAGCTGTATTGCTTAAAAAAGCGGCGGGTATCGATAAGGCATCAGGCGAACCAAATCGTAACAAGGTAGCTACAGTTAAGCGTGCTCAAGTACAAGAAATCGCTGAATTGAAAATGCCAGATTTAAACGCAGCTGATGTTGAAGCGGCTATGCAGATGGTCGAAGGTACTGCACGCAGTATGGGAATTACGATCGAAGATTAATTTTGTTTTATGTTGGAGATGAGGGTTGCGTAGGTGGTTGAGTTGCCATTGCGCAACCTTTTTGCAGGTAAAGAACTGAGGCATAGTTAAACTCACCCGCTTAGCGATAAGTGGGCTCGCTTTATTAAGTGGGAGGTATAACCGTTAATACCACATCTTAGGAGGAGAAATAATGGCTAAAAAATCAAAAAAGCAACAAGAAGCTTTGAAGTCAGTTGACCGTACAAAAGCGTACGACGTTAAAGAAGCTCTTGAATTAGTAAAAGAAAATGCAACAGCAAAATTTGATGAAACAGTTGAGGTTGCTTTCCGTTTAGGAATAGATCCTAAAAAAGCAGATCAACAACTTCGTGGCGCAATGGTATTGCCACACGGTACAGGAAAAACTCAAACAGTTCTAGTCTTTGCTAAAGGTGATAAAGCTAAGGAAGCTGAAGCTGCAGGCGCGGACTTTGTTGGAGATGAAGATCTGATTAACAAAATCAATCAAGGTTGGTTAGGTTTTGATGTGATTGTTGCTACACCTGATATGATGGCTGAAGTAGGTAAGTTAGGCCGCGTTTTAGGACCTAAAGGCTTAATGCCAAACCCTAAAACAGGAACAGTAACATTTGAAGTTGAAAAAGCTGTTCAAGAAATTAAAGCTGGTAAAGTAGAATACCGTGTTGATAAACAATCAAACGTGCATGTGCCGATTGGTAAAGCATCATTTGAACTTGATCAACTAGAAGATAACCTTAAGGCAATTGCTGATGTTATTGTTAAAGCAAAGCCGCAATCTTCTAAAGGGATTTACTTACGCAACATTGCTGTAACATCAACGATGGGTCCTGGCGTTAAAATTGACCCAGCTGAATTTACTTCAAAATAAACCTTGACTTTATGATAACATACAGCTATAATAGCTTAGGTTAAAATAATAGTTATACCGTAGACAGTAGGGGCCGAAAGAAGCTTAATAACCTACCGAGGTGTTGGATAAAGGCGATGATTATCTCTGGATGACATTTGCCCAATCGTTCACACATTCTCCCTTGCGTCTACTATCGATGCAAGGGTTTTTAATTTTTAAATTCATTTTACGGTATGGTTGAACATTAAATGGGAGGTGGAATCATGTCAAAGGTTATGGATAAAAAGAAACAAGTTGTTTCTGAAATTGCGACTAAATTCCGCGAGAGTCAATCAACAGTTTTAGTTGATTATCGTGGTTTAGATGTGGCGGAAGTTACTGAATTACGTAAGCAACTTCGTGAAGCTGGTGTTGAGTATAAGGTTTACAAAAACTCAATGTCACGCCGTGCAGCAGCAGAAGTTGAACTTTCAGAGTTAGATGAAATTTTAGTTGGACCAACTGCAATCGCATTTAGTCAAGACGATGTTGTTGCTCCTGCAAAAATTATTAATAACTTTGCTAAAGATCATAAAGATCTAGAAATTAAAGGTGGCGTTATTGAAGGAAACATTGTAACACTTGATCAAATCAAGGAACTTGCAGACCTTCCAAACTACGAAGGTTTACTATCTATGTTACTCAGCGTTCTTCAAGCACCAGTTCGAAACTTTGCTTATGCAGCTAAAGCAATCGCAGAGCAAAAAGAAGAGCAAGAAGCTTAATCTGATTTGAAATATCTAAAAAACTTACACAATTATTAGGAGGAAAAAAGAATGTCTAAAGATCAAATTATTGAAGCGATTAAAGAAATGTCAGTTCTTGAATTAAATGATTTAGTTAAAGCAATTGAAGAAGAGTTTGGCGTAACAGCAGCAGCTCCTGTTGCAGTAGCAGGTGGAGCAGCAGGTGGAGCGGCAGAAGAAGAGAAAACTGAATTTGACGTTGTTCTTGCAGATGTAGGTTCAGCGAAGATTAAAGTTGTTAAAGCAGTACGTGAAATCACTGGTCTTGGCTTGAAAGATGCAAAAGACCTTGTTGATAAAGCACCAGGTGCAATTAAAGAAGGCGTAGCTAAAGAAGAAGCTGAAGAAATGAAAGCTAAACTTGAAGAAGCAGGCGCTTCAGTAGAATTAAAGTAAGCTTTAATTAAATAACAAAGGCTCGTCTAATATAGGCGAGCCTTTGTTTACTACTTTTAAGTGAATGAGTTGTGATCAAGATAGGATAACAATTGTCAGCTAGCAGAAGTGAAAACCACAAACAAAAAAAGTAGGTGCTAATACTATGTCTGAGCAATACTTTACGCAAAATCCCCAAACAAAAAGTAATCCAAAAACATGGACGTACAAACTTCGAGACCGAATGTTAACATTTAAAAGTGATGCTGGTGTTTTTTCTAAAAATACGGTTGATTTTGGTTCGAGAACTTTGATCGAGGCGTTCATACTTCCGGAAGTTGAGGGTGCAATTGTTGATATGGGTTGTGGATATGGTCCGATTGGATTATCAATTGCTATGGCATATCCAGATCGACAAGTCATCATGGGTGATATTAATGAGCGTGCCGTTCAATTGGCGAAGGAAAATGCGACGGTAAATAAACTGACCAATGTTCAAGTTTTTTTGAGTGATCAGTTTTCGGGACTCCCGAAACATTCCTATGCAGCGGTTTTGACTAATCCGCCAATTCGGGTTGGAAAAAAGGTTGTCCACGCTATGTTTGAACAAGCGCACCAATATCTTAGTGCCGATGGTGAGTTATGGGTCGTGATCCAAAAAAAGCAGGGAGCGCCTTCTGCTATTAAGAAAATGGAATCAATTTTTCAAGAAGTAGAAGTTGTTGTTAAGGAAAAGGGCTATTTTATTATCCGAGCAACAAAATAATCAGGGAGTATTTGACTCTAATATAAGCTTGTGGTAGTATAAGAAGATGGCAGTAGCATGTTTTGTTGTCAAGTGTTATTTTTAATAAAATGTATATTTTTGTGATTGAATGGACAAGATGGTTAGAACGGGGTAGAGGGCTTAGTTGATTTTTAAAGAGTTAGGTCAAGTGGGATCCTCTATTTATTGACGGCTACTAATCACTTATGTGTCCGCACAAAATAAAGGGAACTTGTTGAAAAATCTTTCTGTTACACATCGGTTAAAGATACTTAAGAAATTAATAGGGAAAGGTTGCAACAAGTATTTCATTATCTTTAAATATGTTCAAGTGAAGTCAGTGTGTTCCGCGAGAGCACTATTGTTGTTTCATTCGTCTGTTTACTTATTCGCAGACTAAACAAGCCAAAGACTGACGAAGTTATTGTAAGTTTTTTTGTTCGTTTAATACCGAACAAGTAATATGTTTAAATTATACCTTTTCCAATTCAGATGTCAATAGTCGAATCTAAACATTGACGGGATAAGGTGTAGCATAGTTAATAGCTTTCTTGGTTAAGTTTTATTCATTACTACTTAAACTGACGTAAATGATATTCGCGTCTTAAGTAGCAGGAAAGCATGATCTTCTACTGGTGAAACTAGTGGGAGGAAGAATTTTTCTAATCTTGATTTGAGGGGTGAAGCAGTTGACAGGTCAACTAGTTCAGTATGGACGACACCGCAAGCGCAGAAGCTACGCACGTATTAACGAGGTATTAGAATTACCAAATTTGATTGAGATTCAAACAGCTTCCTATAATTGGTTCTTGGAAGAAGGAATGCGAGAAATGTTTAAAGATATTTCTCCGATCGAGGATTTTCAAGGTAATCTTTCACTTGAATTTGTCGATTATAAGCTTGAAGAGCCGAAGTATGAAGTTGATGAATCGAAAGAACGAGATGTAACTTACAATGCACCGCTACGTGTTAAGGTTCGTTTATTGAATAATGAAACTGGTGAAGTAAAAGAACAAGAAGTGTTTATGGGCGATTTCCCGCTGATGACTGATACGGGAACATTTATAATAAATGGTGCAGAGCGAGTGATTGTTTCGCAATTAGTCCGATCACCAAGCGTTTACTTCAATGAAAAGTTAGATAAGAATGGAAAAATGGGGTATACAGCAACAGTTATCCCCAACCGAGGCGCGTGGCTAGAATTTGAGACAGACGCCAAAGATGTTGTTCACGTTCGGATTGATCGAACTAGAAAACTACCAATTACGGTCTTGCTACGAGCACTGGGCTTTAGTTCAGACCAAGAGATTATTGATTTAATTGGTGACAATGAATATTTACGTAACACATTAGAGAAAGATAATACAGAATCAAGTGAAAAAGCATTGCTAGAAATATATGAGCGTTTGAGACCGGGTGAACCACCAACGATTGAAAATGCAAAAAGTCTAATGGTCTCTCGCTTTTTTGATCCGAAACGCTACGATTTAGCACATGTAGGACGCTATAAAATTAATAAAAAACTTCATATGAAGAATCGTCTCTTTAATCAAGTTCTTGCTGAAACTTTAGTTGATCACGAAACAGGTGAAGTATTAGCTGAAAAAGGAACAAAATTAGATCGACGAACACTGAATAAGTTAATGCCTTATATTGACCGAGCAGAAGATCGTCTTGGTGAGCAGGTAATTGAGCCAAGTGAAGGCGTTCTTGATGATCCAATTGGAATCCACTCAATAAAAATTATTGATCCAACTGATCCAGAAGGCGAACGAACCTTAAATGTGATTGATAATGGTGTGATTGATGAAGCGGTTAAGAATATTACCCCCGCTGATATTATTGCCTCAGTAAACTATTTCTTTAATATTTTACATCGGGTTGGTCATACAGATGATATTGATCATTTAGGTAATCGTCGCTTACGTTCAGTGGGTGAATTACTGCAAAATCAATTCAGAATTGGTTTGTCACGAATGGAAAGGGTTGTTCGTGAACGGATGTCGATTCAGGATACATCAACAATTACGCCACAACAACTGATCAATATTCGACCAGTGATTGCGTCGATTAAAGAATTTTTTGGTAGTTCGCAATTATCTCAGTTTATGGATCAAACGAATCCATTGGCTGAATTAACACATAAACGACGCTTGTCAGCATTGGGACCGGGCGGTTTGACTAGAGAGCGTGCGGGCTTTGAAGTTCGAGATGTTCACTACTCACACTATGGTCGTATGTGTCCAATTGAAACACCAGAAGGTCCGAATATCGGACTAATTAACTCATTATCTTCTTATGCCAAGGTCAACAAATTTGGTTTTATTGAAACACCATATCGCCGAGTTGATCATGAAACGGGTAAAGTCACGCATGAGTATGATTATTTAACGGCAGACGAAGAAGACAACTATGTAGTTGCTCAAGCGAATGCTCGCTTAAATGAAGATGGTACATTTGCAGATGAAGAAGTTATTGCGCGCTTCCGTGGCGAAAACACAACGGTAAGCCGTGATCGCATTGATTATATGGATGTATCACCAAAGCAAGTCGTTTCAACGGCAACAGCTTGTATTCCGTTCTTGGAAAACGATGACTCGAACCGTGCGTTAATGGGGGCTAACATGCAACGTCAAGCCGTTCCATTAATTCGACCACATGCGCCGATTGTAGGAACAGGGATGGAATATGTCTCTGGGAAAGACTCTGGAGCAGCAATCATTAGTCGTACTGATGGTATCGTCGAGCATGTAGAGGCAAAGACGATTCAAGTGAGACGGATTACCGAAGTTGATGGTAAAGAAGTTAAAGGTGATTTAGAACACTATAAGTTACAGAAGTTTGTTCGTTCCAACCAAGGAACTTGTTATAACCAAATTCCAATTGTTAAAGTGGGAGATCACGTTGTTAAAGGTGATATTTTAGCAGATGGTCCTTCAATGGAGCAAGGAGAACTTGCTCTAGGTCAAAACGTACTCGTTGCTTTTATGACGTGGGAAGGCTTTAACTATGAAGATGCGATCATTATGAGCGAACGATTAGTTAAAGACGATGTTTATACGTCGATTCATATTGAAGAGTATGAATCAGATGCTCGAGATACAAAACTAGGTCCTGAAGAAATTACAAGAGACATTCCAAACGTTGGAGAGGATGCCTTGCGTAATCTCGATGACCGAGGAATTATCCGTGTCGGAGCTGAGGTTGAAGACGGTGATCTACTAGTTGGAAAAGTTACGCCAAAAGGAGTAACTGAACTTTCAGCAGAGGAACGCCTATTACACGCAATCTTCGGTGAAAAAGCTCGAGAAGTTCGTGACACGTCACTACGTGTACCACACGGCGCTGGTGGAATTGTCTTAGATGTTAAGATCTTTAATCGTGAAGATGGCGATGAACTACCGCCAGGTGTGAATCAGCTCGTGCGCGTTTATATTGTTCAAAAGCGTAAGATTCACGAAGGTGACAAGATGGCAGGTCGTCACGGTAACAAAGGGGTTATTTCTAAAGTACTCCCCGAAGAAGATATGCCATACCTACCGGATGGAACACCGATTGATATTATGTTAAACCCATTAGGAGTACCATCTCGGATGAACATCGGTCAGGTGTTAGAGCTTCATTTAGGAATGGCTGCTAAAAACCTAGGTATTCATGTCGCATCACCAGTATTTGATGGTGCAAGTGAAGAAGACGTTTGGGAGACGATCGAAGAAGCAGGGATGGCACGAGATGCTAAAACAATTCTTTACGATGGTCGAACAGGCGAAGCATTTGATAATCGAATTTCAGTAGGAATTATGTACATGCTTAAACTAGCTCACATGGTAGACGATAAGTTACACGCCCGCTCAACTGGACCATACTCCCTTGTTACTCAACAACCGTTAGGTGGTAAGGCGCAGTTTGGTGGACAGCGATTTGGTGAGATGGAAGTATGGGCACTGGAAGCTTACGGTGCTGCTTACACATTGCAAGAGATTTTAACAGTTAAATCGGATGACGTTGTTGGACGTGTTAAGACTTATGAGGCGATTGTTAAAGGGGAAAACGTACCTGAAGCAGGAATCCCAGAATCGTTTAAAGTACTAATTAAAGAGTTACAAAGTTTAGGAATGGACGTCAAGATGCTCTCAGCAGACGAAGAGGAAATTGAGATTAGAGATCTTGATGAAGATAAACTATCAACAGAACAATTTAATTTAGAAGTGCAAGAAAAGTAGTAGCTTCATTTACTTGTTTTAAGATCATTGGGGGTGGGAAGATCGTTTACCCCGCCTCTCCTGATCTAACACATACTAAAGGGAGGTAGACCCCTTGCTAGATGTAAATAATTTCGAATTTATGAAAATAGGTTTGGCATCGCCAGACAAAATTCGGTCATGGTCACATGGGGAAGTAAAAAAACCAGAAACGATTAACTATCGAACGTTAAAACCAGAAAAAGATGGTCTATTCTGTGAAAGAATTTTCGGACCGCAAAAAGACTGGGAATGTTATTGTGGAAAATACAAACGGATCCGTTACAAAGGTGTTGTTTGTGATCGATGCGGTGTAGAGATCACGAAATCTAAGGTGCGTCGGGAGCGTATGGGGCATATTGAATTAGCTGCACCTGTATCTCACATTTGGTACTTTAAAGGTATCCCGAGTCGGATGGGCTTATTATTAGATATGTCACCACGAGCATTAGAGGAAGTCATCTATTTCGCAGCTTATATTGTTACGGACTCTGGTGATACACCACTTGAAAAGAAACAGTTATTATCTGAGAGAGAATTCCGTGCATATCGCGAAAAATACGGAAGAAGCTTCAATGCCGAAATGGGTGCAGAAGCGATTAAGAAGATTTTACATGATATTGACCTTGAAAAAGAATCGCAGTTATTGCGTGAAGAACTAAAGAAAGTTCAAGGTCAACGTCGTACACGAGCGATTAGACGCTTAGAAGTAATTGAAGCGTTTAGAAACTCTGGAAATGATCCGTCGTGGATTATTTTAGATGTATTACCGATTATCCCGCCAGAATTACGTCCAATGGTTCAATTAGATGGAGGACGATTTGCGACCTCTGACTTAAACGACTTATATCGACGGGTAATCAACCGTAATAATCGCCTCAAGCGTTTATTAGACTTAGGTGCACCAAGCATTATTGTGCAAAACGAGAAGCGGATGCTTCAAGAAGCGGTAGATGCACTGATTGATAATGGTCGCCAGGGTCGTCCAGTAACTGGGCCAGGTAACCGTCCGTTGAAGTCACTTTCGCACATGTTAAAAGGTAAGCAAGGACGCTTCCGCCAAAACTTATTAGGTAAACGAGTCGACTATTCAGGTCGTTCTGTAATTGTTGTTGGTCCTAACTTGAAGATGTACCAATGTGGTTTACCGAAAGAGATGGCTGTAGAATTATTCAAACCATTTATTATGAAAGAATTAGTTGAACGTGGTTTAGCGCATAATATTAAATCAGCTAAACGTAAAATCGAAAGATTACATGCTGAGGTTTGGGAAGTGCTAGAAGATGTAATTAAGGAGCACCCGGTCTTATTGAACCGTGCGCCAACATTACACCGTTTAGGAATTCAAGCATTTGAGCCAACATTAGTTGAAGGTCGCGCGATCCGTCTACACCCACTTGTGTGTACAGCATATAACGCTGACTTTGACGGTGACCAAATGGCTGTTCACGTCCCGCTTTCAGCTGAAGCACAAGCTGAAGCAAGAATTTTAATGTTAGCTGCCCAAAACATTTTAAACCCGAAAGATGGAAAGCCTGTTGTTACGCCATCACAAGATATGGTTTTAGGTAACTATTACTTAACGATGGAACGAAGAGGTGCAATCGGAGAAGGGAAAGTCTTCAAAGATTTCAATGAAGCGATCATTGCTTATCAGAATGGATATGTCCACTTACACACACGGATAGCCGTTCAAGCATCATCGTTAGCTAAAGCTCAATTTACTGAAGAGCAAAATAGACAACTCTTATTAACAACGGTTGGTAAATTAATTTTCAATGATATTTTGCCTCCGTCATTCCCATATATGAATGAACCGACGCAAACAAACTTGGAAATTGAAACACCAGCTAAGTATTTTGTTCCTGAGGGTTCAGACATAAAAGCAGAACTGGATCAACGCGATCTTATTACGCCTTTCAAGAAAGGCATTTTAGGAGACATTATCGCAGAGGTCTTTAAGAAGTTTAAGATTAGTGAAACATCTAAGATGCTTGATAAGATGAAAGACTTAGGTTTTAAATACTCAACTAAAGCTGGGATCACTGTCGGGGTAGATGACATTGTTGTTTTACCTGATAAAGAAGTCATTTTAGACGAAGCCCAAGATAAAGTTGATAAAATTATGAAACAATTCCGTCGCGGTTTGATTACAGAAGAAGAACGCTATGAGCGCGTGATTTCAATCTGGTCAAAAGCTAAGGACGATATTCAAGAAAAATTAATGAAGACACTCAGCCATCAGAACCCAATCTATATGATGAGTGATTCTGGAGCGCGTGGTAATGCTTCTAACTTTACTCAGCTTGCGGGTATGCGTGGTTTAATGGCTAACCCGGCTGGACGAATTATTGAATTACCGATTAAGTCAAGCTTCCGTGAAGGTTTAACAGTTCTTGAATACTTTATCTCGACTCACGGTGCACGTAAAGGTCTTGCAGATACGGCACTTAAGACAGCTGACTCAGGTTACCTCACGCGTCGTCTCGTTGATGTTGCACAAGATGTGATTATTCGAGAAGATGACTGTCAGACAGATCGTGGTCTAACAGTTAGCGCAATTACAGAAGGTTCAGAGATGATTGAGCCACTATATGACCGCTTAGTTGGACGTACGGCTTTCCAGACAGTCCGTCATCCGGAAACAAATGCGATTATTGTTGAAAAGAATCATTTCATTAATGAAGATATCGCTAAAGAGATTGTTGATTCTGACATTGAAGAAGTAACAATTCGAACAGTCTTTACATGTAATACAAAACACGGTGCATGTAAAAAGTGTTACGGCCGTAACTTGGCAACTGGTCAAGAGGTTGAAGTTGGAGAAGCAGTTGGTATTATCGCTGCTCAATCGATTGGTGAGCCCGGAACACAGTTGACGATGAGAACATTCCACACAGGTGGAGTCGCAGGTAGCGATATTACTCAAGGTTTACCGCGTATCCAAGAGATTTTTGAAGCGCGTAATCCAAAGGGTCAGGCTGTTATTAGTGAAGTAAAAGGGATCGTTAAAGATATTAGTGAAGTAAAAGAACGACAAGAAGTGATTGTTGAAGGTGAGATTGAAACACGCACTTATCAAGTTCCTTATGGATCTAGAGTAAGTGTTGGAATTGGTGATCAAGTGATTGCTGGTCAACCATTGACTGAAGGTTCAATTGATCCAAAAGAATTATTAAAATTCCAAGGTACAGACGGTGTTCAAACTTACCTCCTCAAAGAGGTTCAAAAAGTATACCGAATGCAAGGTGTTGAAATTGGTGATAAGCACGTTGAAGTAATGGTTAGACAGATGCTTAGAAAAGTAACAATTGACGATCCGGGTGATACAGAACTACTGCCTGGCTCAATGTTAGAAATCCATCAATTTAGAGAAGTAAATGAAAAAGCTTTTTCAGCAGACAAAGAACCAGCTGTTGGGCGTCCAGTTTTATTAGGAATTACGAAGGCATCATTAGAAACAGATTCCTTCTTGTCAGCTGCTTCTTTCCAAGAAACAACAAGAGTTCTAACAGATGCTGCAATTAAGGGTAAACGAGATGAACTCTTAGGTCTGAAGGAAAATGTTATCTTAGGGAAACTAGTCCCAGCAGGTACTGGAATGGCTCGTTATCGAAAAGTTGGTATGAAAACTGAGCAACCAGTTGAGAATGTCATTGAAGATGAAGTAATCAATGAAAATGCAGATGAAAACACAGAAAGTGAACCAACTGCATAAATAAGTTTTTGTAGCACTTAATAGACACCGAAGAATATAGTATCACTCGAACAAAAAAGTCGGAAACTTAATTAAATTTAAGTTGACATTGAATATTTAGGGTGGTACTATATTCAAGGTGCTTCTGTTACTCTAGTACTTTGGAGGATATGAAAATGTCTTATGATAAAGTAACGCAAGCTAAAGATCGTTTATTAATAGGTTTAAAACAAACAGAAAAAGCGATGAAAGCTGGTCAAGTAAGCCAAATCGTAATTGCTGCGGATATTGATTCTGTGATGAGATTTAAATTAGTTAATCTCGCAAACGAGTTAACGATTCCGTATGAAATAGTCGATTCAAAAAAGCGACTTGGCAAGGCTTGTGGGATAGAAGTAGGAACAGCAGTAGTAGCGATAAGGCAATGAAGTTTTGGTGAATCCAATCGGTGATTCATGAAAACTTTGTTTTTGCTTTAAAAATGAACCGCCTGGATGTGTGGTATTAGAAAAGAGAAGGAAGGAGGAGAGTAAATGCCAACAATTAATCAACTTGTTCGAAAAGGACGTATTACGAAAACAAAAGGATCTGACTCGCCAGCTTTAGGGAAAAGCTATAACAGTTTTAAGAAAAAAATGAATGATACAGCTTCTCCACAAAAACGAGGCGTTTGTACGCGTGTTGGAACTTTAACACCTAAGAAGCCGAACTCGGCGTTACGTAAGTATGCGCGTGTTCGTTTAACGAATGGAATTGAGGTTACGGCGTATATCCCAGGAATTGGACACAACCTACAAGAACACAGTGTTGTACTGATTCGTGGTGGTCGTGTGAAAGACTTACCAGGTGTGCGTTATCACATTGTTCGTGGTGCATTAGACACAGCTGGTGTTGAAGGTCGTATGCAAGGACGTTCTAAATATGGAGCAAAGCGTCCTAAAAACTAAAAAAATTTGATTGAAATTGAGGAAAGGAGGTTAGACTATGCCACGTAAAGGTCCAGTAGCTAAACGTGATGTCTTACCAGATCCGTTATATAACTCTAAGCTTGTCACTCGCCTAATCAATCAAATTATGGTTGATGGTAAACGAGGAAAAGCTCAAAAAATTCTTTATCGTGCATTTGAGCTTGTAGAAGAGCGCGGTGGTCAACCGGCTATCGAAGTATTCGAACAAGCGATGAAGAACGTTATGCCTGTTTTAGAAGTACGCGCACGTCGTGTTGGAGGTTCAAACTACCAAGTACCAATGGAAGTACGCCCTGACCGTCGTCAAGCATTAGGTCTTCGTTATATTGTTAATTACTCACGCCTTCGCGGAGAGAAGACAATGGAAGAACGCCTTGCTAATGAAATTTTAGATGCGTCTAAAAATACAGGTGCTTCAGTTAAGAAACGTGAAGATTTACACAAAATGGCGGAAGCGAACAAAGCGTTTGCTCACTACCGCTGGTAATATTATTAGATTCCCTTTTTAAAAAGGTGAGTCTTAATAATTTTTACAGCTAATATACACTATTAAACAGACTAAATAGAAGGAAGGAGAAAAAAATATGGCTAGAGAGTTCTCCTTGGAGAAAACACGTAATATCGGTATCATGGCTCACATTGATGCTGGTAAAACGACAACAACTGAGCGTATTTTATTCTATACGGGTAAAATCCATAAAGTTGGTGAGACACACGAAGGTGCTTCACAAATGGACTGGATGGAGCAGGAGCAAGAGCGTGGGATTACAATCACATCTGCTGCCACTACAGCTCAGTGGAACGGTCACCGGATTAACATCATTGATACGCCTGGTCACGTCGACTTTACAGTTGAGGTTGAACGTTCACTGCGTGTGTTAGATGGTGCTGTTACAGTGTTAGATGCCCAATCGGGTGTTGAACCACAAACAGAAACGGTATGGCGTCAAGCGACAACATACGGTGTACCACGTATTGTATTTATTAATAAGATGGATAAAACAGGTGCTGATTTTGAGTATGCTGTTGGGACATTACATGACCGCTTAGGCGCGAATGTTCATCCTGTTCAATATCCAATTGGTGCAGAAGATCAATTCGAAGGAATTATCGATCTAATTGAGATGAAAGCATACTACTATGAAGATGATTTAGGTACAGTTACTGATGCAAAAGAAATTCCTGCTGAATTAGCAGATAAAGCTGAAGAATTACGTACAAATCTTCTTGAAGCAGTGGCTGAATTAGATGAAGATCTAATGATGCGTTATTTAGAGGGTGAAGAAATTTCAAATGATGAGCTTCGTCAAGCGGTTCGTCAAGCAACATTAACTGTAGACTTTTATCCTGCATTCTGTGGTTCTGCATTTAAAAACAGAGGTGTTCAACTTCTGATTGATGGAGTTGTTGATTACTTACCAGCTCCTACAGATGTACCTGCTATTAAAGGAATTATTCCTGAGACAGAAGAGGAAGTCATTCGTGAAACAGGTGATAATGAACCGTTTTCAGCACTAGCATTTAAAGTGATGACAGACCCATTCGTTGGGAAGCTAACATTCTTCCGTGTTTATTCGGGAACATTGAAAGCAGGATCATATGTCCAAAACTCTACAAAAGGTAAACGTGAAAGAGTTGGACGTATTCTACAAATGCACGCAAACTCACGAGAAGAAATTAGTGAAGTCTACTCAGGAGATATTGCAAGTGCAGTTGGTTTGAAAGACACGTCAACAGGGGATACATTGTGTGATGAGAAAAACCTCGTTATTCTTGAATCAATGGACTTCCCAGAGCCAGTTATCTCGGTTGCAATTGAGCCGAAATCTAAAGCAGACCAAGATAAGATGTCAATTGCTTTAGGTAAGCTTGCTGAAGAAGATCCGACATTTAAAACTGAAACAAATGCTGAAACAGGTCAAACAATTATTTCAGGTATGGGTGAATTACACCTTGACGTTCTTGTTGATCGACTGAAGCGTGAGTTTAAAGTTGAAGCTAACGTTGGTGCTCCACAAGTTTCATATCGTGAAACATTCCGCGCTGCAGCTGAAGTCGAAGGTAAATTCGTTCGTCAATCAGGTGGACGTGGGCAATATGGTCACGTATGGATTAAATTTGAGCCTAACGAAGAAGGCGCAGGCTTCGAATTCGTTAACAACATTGTTGGTGGGGTTGTTCCTCGTGAATACATTCCATCTGTTGAGGCTGGAATTAAAGAATCAATGGAAAACGGAGTCCTTGCAGGCTATCCACTAATCGATGTTAAAGCAACTTTATATGATGGTAGTTACCACGATGTTGACTCTAACGAGACTGCGTTTAGAGTAGCTGCTTCATATGCACTAAGAGCTGCTAAGAGTAAGTGTAACCCAGTTCTACTTGAACCAATGATGAAAGTAGAAGTTGTTATCCCTGAAGAATACATGGGAGACATTATGGGCGATATCACATCACGTCGCGGACGCGTTGATGGTATGACAGCACGTGGGACTGCACAAGTTGTAAATGCATTCGTTCCACTTGCAGAAATGTTTGGTTATGCAACAGCATTGCGTTCAAATACTCAAGGCCGTGGAACATATACAATGTTCTTTGACCATTACGAAGAAGTACCTAAGAGTATTGCAGAAGAAATTATTCTTAAAAACGCTGGTGAATAATTGATTTTTTGTAAAATATAAAGTATAACTTGTATTGAAAGCTTAGTTATAAGTCAGTATAATGTAGCTAAGTAAAAATACATGTAATAAAAAAACTAACTTTTATTTATTTAAAGGAGGAACTATAGAATGGGTAAAGAAAAATTTGACCGTTCGAAAGAACACGTTAACGTTGGTACATTAGGCCACGTTGACCACGGTAAAACAACATTAACTGCTGCGATTACAACAGTAATGGCAAAAAGAAATGGTGACGGAACTGCAATGGGTTACGACCAAATTGACGGTGCACCAGAAGAAAAAGAGCGTGGAATTACAATTTCTACTTCACACGTTGAGTACGAAACTGAAACACGCCACTATGCACACGTAGACTGCCCAGGACACGCTGACTATGTTAAGAACATGATCACGGGTGCAGCACAAATGGACGGTGCGATCTTAGTTGTATCTGCAGCTGATGGTCCAATGCCACAAACTCGTGAGCACATCCTACTTTCACGTAACGTAGGGGTACCTGCTTTCGTTGTCTTCTTAAACAAAGCAGATATGGTTGATGATGAAGAATTATTAGAATTAGTAGAAATGGAAGTTCGTGATTTATTATCAGAATACGATTTCCCAGGTGATGACGTACCAGTTATTACAGGTTCTGCTCTTAAAGCACTTGAAGGTGACGCTGCTTACGAAGAGAAGATCGTTGAATTAATGGCTGCTGTTGATGAGTATATCCCAACACCAGAACGTGATACAGACAAACCATTCATGATGCCAGTTGAGGACGTATTCTCAATTACTGGACGTGGTACTGTTGCAACAGGTCGTGTTGAGCGTGGGCAAGTTACAGTTGGTGACGAAGTTGAAGTTATCGGTTTAGCTGAAGCTCCATTAAAAACTACTGTAACAGGTGTTGAAATGTTCCGTAAGCTTCTTGACTATGCAGAAGCTGGAGACAACATCGGTGCATTGTTACGTGGTGTTTCTCGTGAAGAGATCAACCGTGGACAAGTTCTTGCAAAGCCAGGTACAATTACACCACATACGAACTTCAAAGCAGAAGTTTACGTCTTATCAAAAGAAGAAGGTGGACGTCATACACCATTCTTCGATAACTATCGTCCACAATTCTACTTCCGTACAACGGACGTAACAGGAATTGTTAGACTTCCAGAAGGTGTGGAAATGGTTATGCCAGGTGATAACGTTGAAATGACAGTAGAATTAATTTCACCAATCGCGATCGAAGAGGGAACTCGTTTCTCAATTCGTGAAGGTGGCCGTACAGTAGGCTCAGGTGTTGTTTCTACTATTGATAAGTAATCAATAACCTTTAATAGAGTAACGATTCAATTCGTTACTCTATTTTTACGTTTTAAATCTACAATTCAATCAGAAGAAAACCCTTTAAATAACCTTATAAATGGTTTTTATCGGCTTTATTAGCCCGATTATCACTTAAAGTTGCTCGATATGAAAAAAAGTCAATAAAAAGCTAAAATAATTGATAAAAAACCTTGCAATCTGTGCATGATTTCTGTATACTGTCTAATGTTGGTCACAAAGGCGATGAAGCGAAAGGTTGTTGGCACACCCGGCCCCTTTGCCATGGGGTGGGAGTTGAGAAAATTTTCGTGGAGAATGTCTATTAAATTAAATGGGCGAAAAGGAGGGAACATAATGGCAAAAGAAAAAATCAGAATTCGTTTGAAAGCATATGATCACAGAATTTTAGATCAATCAGCAGAGAAGATTGTTAATACTGCAAAGCGTTCAGGAGCAGGGGTATCGGGACCAGTTCCGTTACCAACTGAAAAGTCAATCTACACAGTACTACGTGCAGTGCATAAGGATAAAGACTCTCGTGAGCAGTTTGAAATGCGTACACACAAACGTCTAATTGATATTTTAAACCCTACACCAAAAACGGTTGATGCGCTAATGCGATTAGATCTACCATCAGGTGTGGACATTGAAATTAAACTATAATATAAATTATCAGGAGGTGTAACGGATGACGAAAGGAATCTTAGGTCGTAAAGTCGGCATGACACAAATTTTCACTGAACAAGGTGAATTAATTCCAGTAACAGTAGTTCAAGCTGAACCGAACGTAGTTTTACAGAAACGCACGATGGAAAATGACGGCTATGAAGCGATTCAAGTTGGTTTTGCTGATCAAAAAGAAGTAAATGCAAATAAACCAGCGAAAGGACATGCTGCAAAAGCGAGCACTAATCCTAAGCGCTTCATTCGTGAATTCCGTAATGTTAAGTTAGATGACTATGAAGTTGGTCAAGAACTTAGCGTAGAGGTTTTCGAAGCGGGAGATATGATTGACGTAACAGGTACTTCAAAAGGGAAAGGGTTCCAAGGTTCCATTAAGCGTCACAATCAAGCGCGCGGACCAATGTCACACGGTTCAAGGTACCATAGAGGCTCAGGTTCAATGGGAAGTACAGCTGAACCAGCACGTGTGCGTAAAGGTAAGAAATTACCAGGGCAAATGGGTGGCGAAACAACAACAATTCAAAATCTAGAGATTATGAAAGTTGATGCAGAGCGTAACTTATTACTAGTTAAAGGTAACATCCCAGGCCCAAGAAAATCATTCGTAAAAGTTACGAGTGCAGTAAAGGCTAACTAAATATTAGTTGAAGGGAGGATATGTCATGCCTAAATTAGCACTATATAACCAAAGTGGATCGCAAGTAGGCGATATTGAA
>DUPD01000058.1 GCA_012838505.1 Bacilli bacterium
AGAAGCCAGTACCAGAAAAGAAGGTTGAAGTAGCTGATACGAAGTCAGGACGGCAACCAATGTCTGGTGTTCGTAAGGCAATTGCAAATGCAATGGTAAATTCTAAGCATAAAGCTCCTCATGTTGTTTTACATGATGAAATTGATGTGACAGAGCTTGTTGCACACAGAACTAAGTTTAAAACAATTGCGCAAGAACAAGATATTAAATTAACTTACTTGCCATATGTTGTTAAAGCTTTAGTTTCTGCATTGAAGAAATACCCAATTTTAAACTCTTATATTGATGAAGAAACAGAAGAAATTGTTACGAAGCATTATTACAATATTGGAATTGCAGCTGATACTGAAAAAGGCTTACTCGTTCCAGTTGTAAAAGAGGCAGATCGAAAATCATTATTTGATATTTCTAAAGACATTACTGAATTAGCCCAAAAAGCAAATGACTTTAGATTATCACCTGATGAAATGTCTGGAGCTTCAAGTACAATTTCAAACATTGGATCAGCAGGTGGACAATGGTTTACACCGATCATTAACTACCCTGAAGCAGCTATTTTAGGTATTGGTCGAATCGCTGAAAAACCAATTGTAAGAGATGGTGAAATTGTTGCTGCACCAGTATTGGCAATTTCATTAAGCTTTGATCATCGAATCGTTGATGGCGCAACAGCACAACATGCATTGAATCAAATCAAACGATTATTAAATGATCCACAATTAATTATGATGGAGGCGTAATCGAATATGGTCGTAGGAGATTTTCCAATTGAATTAGATACGTTAGTAGTCGGTGCGGGACCTGGTGGCTATGTAGCCGCCATCCGCGCTGCTCAAACTGGACAAAATGTAACAATTGTTGACAAAGGAGCTCTAGGTGGCGTTTGTTTAAACGTTGGTTGTATTCCATCTAAAGCATTAATTGAAGCTGGAACACGCTACAGCCAAGCTCAAAACTCTGAAGAAATGGGTATCATTACTAAAGAAGTTTCTGTTGATTTTGAAAAAGTTCAAGAGTGGAAAGCTGGCGTTGTTAACAAGTTAACTTCAGGTGTTGAAAGCCTGTTAAAAGGTAACAAAGTTGACATTGTTCGTGGTGAAGCTTATTTCGTTGACAAAAATACAGTGCGTGTAATGGATGATAAGAGTTCACAAACGTACACGTTTAAAAACTGTATTATTGCAACAGGTTCAACACCAATTGAAATACCTTCATTCAAGTATTCTGACAGGATAATTAATTCAACAGGTGCATTAGCTCTAAAAGAGGTACCTAAAAAATTAGTCGTCATCGGTGGCGGATATATCGGAACGGAATTAGGTGCAGCTTATGCAGATTTTGGCACTGAAGTGACGATTTTAGAAGGTGAAAAGGATATTCTAAGTGGCTTTGAGAAAGATTTAACATCTGTTCTAAAACGAAACCTGAAGAAGAAAAATGTTAAAATTATTACAAGTGCAATGGCAAAAAGCTCAGAAGAAACAGACAAAGGTGTTAAAGTTACTTATGAAGCAAAAGGTAAAGAAGAAACAATTGAAGCAGATTACGTATTAGTGACTGTTGGCCGTTATCCAAATACTGCAGAAATTGGATTAGAGGAAATTGGTATTGAGATGGATGAGCGCGGTCTGATTAAAATTGACAAGCAGTGCCGCACAAATATTGATAATATTTTTGCAATTGGTGACATCGTGGCGGGGCCACCACTTGCACATAAAGCTTCATATGAAGGAAAGATTGCAGCTGAAGTTATTGGGGGCTGGAAATCAGAAATTGATGTTCACGGTGTTCCTGCTGTTATGTTTGCTGCACCAGAAATTGCATCAGTTGGTTATACTGAAGCAGAAGCGAAAGAAGCAGGCTTTGACGTAAAAGCAGCTAAATTCCCATTCGCAGCAAATGGTCGGGCACTATCACTAGATAGTACTGATGGATTCGTTCGACTTGTAATACGAAAAGAAGATGGATTAATTTTAGGTGGTCAAGTCGTAGGCTCTGGAGCAAGTGACATTATTTCCGAAATCGGTTTAGCAGTTGAGTCAGGCATGACTGCTGAAGACATAGCGTTAACAATTCACGCACACCCGACTTTAGGTGAAACGACAATGGAAGCAGCTGAAGCTGCTCTAGGCCGTCCGATTCATATTATGTAGGAAAACAACTATATCACCAGTAATTCTTCATTGAATTACTGGTGTTTTTTTAACAGAAAATCGTTTATACTAAGGATTACAAGTGAATAAATAGGGAGTGCATCTAATGAAATCTAACAGAATAATGATTATTTTAAGTCTTTTGTTTGTTTTCGCTCTAGTCGGTTGTCAGGGCGAGTCGACTGGGATTGAAAATAGTAATGTGATCGATGAGCAAGAAGTGGATGTTGATGATGTAGAAGAAAATGAAGAAGTAAATAATGATCCAGACGAAACGGAGGAAGATATTGATCAAGATGACCCAGTAGAGGATGCTGGTGCAGATGAGTCGGAGGTTGAACCATTGTATCAAGTGAATCAAGTGAGTTGGGCTGTAGAGCCAATTACGGACGAAGCAGAAAGTAAAGTTGCATTAGTGACAATTGATGATGCACCTGACAAATATGCTTTGGAAATGGCTCAGACGTTAAAAGAACATAATGTTCCCGCAATATTTTTCGTTAATGGACACTTTATTCAAACGGAAGAAAAACAGCAAATACTAAGAGAGATATATGAGATGGGTTTTAGTATCGGTAATCATACATATAGCCATCCAAATCTAGCTGAAATAACTGAAGATGAACAAAGAAAAGAAATTGTTGAACTAAATGATTTGATCGAAGAGATTATCGGTGAAAGACCGAGCTTTTTTAGAGCACCATTCGGTGTTAATCCTGACTTCACTAAGGAAATTGTTGAAGCAGAAGGTATGGTTTTGATGAATTGGACATATGGCTATGATTGGGAGTCAGCTTATATGGAAGCTGAAGCTTTAGCTGATATTATGGTTAATACAGAATTTTTGCGTGATGGTGCAAATCTATTGATGCATGATCGTGAATGGACAAGCCAAGCTTTAGCAGATATAGTTACAGGTCTAAGAGACAAAGGCTATGAATTTGTTGATCCGAAAACAATTCAAACGCCATTAGATGAACAGTAAGGGTGTGGATATTTAATGAATTATCACTATCCAATTGATTTAAGTTGGTCGACAGAAGAGACGATTGTTGTTGTGGAGTTTTTAGCGCTGATTGAAAAAGCTTATCAAGGCTCTGTTGCTAGACAAGCGTTATTAGACCAGTATCAAGAATTTAAAAAAGTTATTCCTAGTAAAAGTGAAGAAAAAACAATTGGTAATGCGTTCGAAAAAACATCAGGCTTTTCACTTTATCGAACGATCCAAAAAGCACGAAACGAAGAAACAAAGCGAATCAGCATGAAATAAGCCCGAAGATATCCGGGCTTATTTTTTTAGTTTCAAGAAGTTAGATTGCTTTTTTTCCTAATTGATAAAAAGGAAGAAGTTGATCGTAGCTAGCTTTGACTAGAGCAATAAGATCGTCGCCTGATAGTTGGCTTGCTTCAATTTTAGGAATGTGTTTGCCGATTAATAATTCTGCTTTTTTCACGTCTCTAAATCGTTGTAAATTCTTCTCGGTTAGTTGACTAACAGGGATAGCATCTTTCTTCATATGATCAAAAGAAATAACGAAATCGTCTGATAGTTGTTCAAAGATCTCAATTTGTTCTAAAAATGCTTGAGCAATTTTTGCTTTCGATGGTAGCTCGTAAATAAATGCAAGCCAAATAAATAATCGATCATCAAAGAGTCCGACTTGAAAATGTGGGTGTTTCTTATAGCCTCGCTTATTATCCGCAACAGCTAACCAAGTATCTTTTGGAGGGTTCACTGTTCGACGGGCATGTTTTGCGATATGAAGGTACATTTCGTTTCCGAGTTTACTTGCGAGATAATCAGTTAGTTCAATACCGATACTTTTAAATTTAGGTTGAATCTGTTCTTGAATTGCTTGCATTCGATTTTGTAAACCATCGATTTGAAAAACATCAAAGTCTATTTTAGTAAATCCTACTTGTTTCATTCAATCACCCTTTCAATTTTAATTACCTAATTACTAGTTATTATTTTAACATAGAGAGTTAAAAAGTTATCTTGAGATGCATATTATCATGAGATTTGATAGACTAGTTCTAATGAAAGGGTGATGAGATTGACACAATTTAATAAAGAGACTGTTTATCAAAATGCACGAAAGTGGGTAGAAGAGGCTGGCGAAATCATCCGGACAGAGATTGATCAGCCAAGGAAAATTGATACGAAAATGAATCCAAATGATCTAGTTACCGAGATGGATCGAAAGATAGAGGAGTTTTTTGCTGATAAAATTAGACAGACGTACCCGTCAGATTTAATTTTATCTGAAGAAGGCTTTGGTGACCAAGTCAATGAATTGAAGGGTACTGTTTGGATTATTGATCCAATTGATGGGACGATGAATTTTGTTCATCAAAAGCGAACATTTGCTATTTCTCTAGCTGTTTTTCATGAAGGTGTTGGTGAGATCGGCTTTGTTTATGATGTGATGGCAGATATCTTGTACCATGCTAAAAGAGGAGAAGGCACTTATAAAAATGAACAGAAACTTGTACCTTTAGCAAAGGAAAAAAATCTATCAGAAGCTATTTTATTGCTAAATCCACTCTGGTGCGCACCAAATGATCGAGCTGACCATGAAAAGGTTGCTGAACTTGTTAAAACAGTTAGAGGTGCAAGATCATATGGGTCAGCAGCGTTAGAATTTGCTTATTTAGCTGAGGGCATCACCGATGTTTATGTATCCTTCCATCTTCAACCGTGGGATTATGCTGCGGGTGTAATTTTATATCATGAAGTAGGAGGTCAGACTGTAAAAGCGACGGGTGAGGATTTGACATTCCTCAAACAAGAGCCAACAGTGGCAGGCCATCCTGATTTAATTGCCGAAGTTATTCAGAATTACATTAGTTTAAAATAAGAAAAGTCGATCCATTATTGAAGATATGGATCGACTTCTTTTTTCTCTTGATATAAACGAAACTTTCCAGTTGCGTGTCTTGCTTTTGTCTTAACTGCAATCCGCTCATCGCACGTTGGACATAAATAAAGATGTTTACGGCGATTGAGCATATGCTTAGCTAAAATTGAATTGTTATCAATTTGATTAATTCTATCACAAATCGGACACTTTATATCCATTATAGTTCACCTCAAATACGAATAAAGAACAATTTCATATAATTTAAGTTTAACATAAAAAAGTAATAATTGATAATTGAATTTATTGTTTAGCTGGATTAGATTAAGGGGATAATTTCTATAACAACAAAAGAGGTGAATAATATGAAGCGAAATTTATTTATCGTACTTGTCGCTGTAGTTACATCATTTGTTAGTGTGTTCTTATTGAATCAGAAACGACAAAACAGGGTCCTGGAAGAGCTCACTGACTTAAAGCGTTCAATGCAATTGAGAAATAACACACATTTTCCAATCCAAGAAGCCGGGTTGCCTTATACGGATAATTTAGATAACGCAAAAATGGTCAGTGAAGGCTCGCAGTATGGGGTGCAGTTTTATAATCAAATCAATCAGTAATTTTAAGTTAACCATTTTTTAATAGTGGAGTAGTATCCTACCCCGGGTAATAATCTTCAGAGTTGTTTTTATAAAAAATATGTGATGACGAGAATCAACTAGCTGTTAACAATTGATTAATCTTATTAATTGGTTAATGAGATCAAAAGAACGCTTGCACAATAATCATTCAAATAGTCATTTTGATTCCGCTCTCTACCTACATTTAGCTTGCATTTTTACTAATAAAGCTTTAATATTGTAGGAGTAGACATTAAGGGGAGGGGATTTATATTGATGCAAGAAACTGTCATTACAAGTGCCAATAAAGCCTATGCCCTTCTTAAGGCTGATGCAGATAAAATATTAAAGCTTATCCAAGTGCAAATGGATAATTTAACGATGCCTCAATGTCCTTTGTACGAAGAGGTTTTGGATACTCACATGTTTGGGTTATCTAAATCGATTGACTTTGCTGTTAGAATGGATTTAATTGAAGAACAAGATGGCAAAGCATTACTAGATAATTTAGAAAAACAACTGAATTTCATTCACGAAAAGTCTCAACAAAAATAATCGATATATTTTGAATGGGCGAGTTAGATAAATTCATCGATCAATAAATACATTTTTAATAGAGTGTAGATATTCGAAGATTAGCGTTATTGCGCTAGTCTTTTTTGATTTTTAATTTTGTTAATACAGAGGTTAGGCGCATTGCTGGAGTAAAGATGATTATGATTTAAAAAATAAAAAACCAAGTGTGGTCATACACCTGGTTCTGAATTGTTAAATTTTAAAATTGAATTTGATAATGCCAAGTTCTCTGGCTGACGTAAAGATAATTGATACGACTGGTCCAATGATAAAACCAAATAGCCCAAATAGCTTTAAACCGATGTACATTGAAATTAACGTAGTTAGTGGTGATAATCCCATTTGAACACCCATTACTTTTGGTTCAACTATTCGTCTAATCGCTAAGAGAATCAGCGCTAAAACAGCTAATTCAATCCCAACAAAGGTTGATCCAATTAAGAACATATAAATCGACCAAGGAGCTAAAATGACAATCGAACCAATGATCGGGATCAGATCAATAATCCAAATAACAATTGACATGATCAACGCATACTCAGGTACAATAATAAATAATCCGATTAAACTAACCGCAAAAATAATTAAACTGACTAAAAACTGACCTTTTAAAAATCCAAATAAAACACTTTTTAACCGGTTTGTGACGTATTGAATTTTTTCAGCACTGGCAGCACTAAACAGTTTATAAAAGTTAGCAATTACGTTTGGTAAATCAAGCATAAATAAAAACAAAGCAATTAAATAGACGATAAAACTAACAATATAATTCGGGATAGCAGCAACAAATCCAGCTACTCGATCCACTCGGAATGTATTTCTAATAAAATCAATTAACGCATCAGCACTGCTCCGAATCCCCGCATTTACTTCATTGACAAACTCAGCTGGGAGATCAGCCATAAAATGCTCAAGTGCATCGCCCCAATCGACTAAAATCCGATTAATTTCAATGATGTAAGTTGGCGTATTTTCCGCTAAGGCAACGAGTTGACTAACGACACTCGTAATGGTGAAATAACCAATCAAACTAAGCATTAGCAGAAATACTGTAAAGACGATAATAACACTAAATTTACGACCAATTTTAAAGCCACGTTGACTTAAGCGAACTAATGGATTGAGAATTAGTGCTGTCGTATATGCAATGACTAAAGGTATTGAAATTGGTAGAATGAAGAAAAACAATAACAGAATAACAATTGCTAAAATAATTAATGTCCCATTTTTTTTATTGAAAAAACTCGCCACTTGCATCCCTGCTTTCTGTCAAACTAATGAACTATTTTTACTATCGTTCGAAGCATGATTAAACGCTTACTTACTTTATAGAACTGATGATAGTATAGTTTCATGGACACATCTAAGTTAAATTATATACAATGAATTTAAGGAGGATGTGTCACAATGAATCAAAGAAAAAACGGTAATCGGTATAACGATGATTTCAAAAAAATGTTG
>DUPD01000059.1 GCA_012838505.1 Bacilli bacterium
ATTTATCCTGACTACTCCATTTATCACTTGTTTGCCCGTTTCCTGGTGTAGGACTTCCAGCAATACGTGCATCCTTACGCCATTTATATAATGTTGCTTCTGGTATCCTTTCTTCCCGTGAAATAATCACAACTGATTCATTGTTTGGTGGCATCATACGTTTTATAATTTTTGATTTTTGTTCAGTAGTATATTGTCTTCTTTTTCCTTTCGTCATAACAATCGACCTCCGTGTTGTTTGTTTTATTATAGCACGTTAGCCTTGTACGACATCTATCCTAACAGAGGGGGTCCAACAAACATGATGCTTCAATCTATTTTGCAGACCCAGGGACTCCTTCGCAGCGTGGGTTAAATGAACATTCAAATGGCTTGCTTAGAAGAGATGGCTTGCCAAAGGAAATGGACTTCAACCAAGTTGATCAGACATTTGTTTCTGCAGTAGCTGACAAGAGAAATCAAATACCTAGAAAATCATTAAATTATCAAACACCTTTGGAAGTATTTTTGAGTTACATGAATGAATCACATTTGTCTAGCTTATATTGACAAATCAAAACCTAATTAGTAAGTTCATAAATGGCTTAAATATATTGTACGAGGGGGAATAGGTTTGAAAAATGTAAGGAAGTTTATGGCATTAGCTTTTGTTATTCTGTTAATAATTGTAGGTTGTGGAGAATCTTCAAAAAGTGATGGATCTAAGAAGATATCACATGAAAACATTGATTTCGGAGATATTGGGACATTTGATGTTAATGAAGGTATGGGTGGATTTGATATGTTACCAATTGGATCAATCATTTATCTAAAGCAAGGCACAAGTAAATTAATGATCTTAAATAGAGGCGCAATGCTGGAAGTAGAAGGCGAACAAATTCTGTATGATTATTCAGGTTGTTTTTACCCAGAGGGCTTGATGCCTGACGAGGTTTACTATTTTAATCATGAAAATATCGATGAAGTTGTATTTGAGGGTTTCAAAGATGATGAAGAAACCCGTTTTCAGAAGATGTTTGAAGATTGGAAAGTAGAAAACAAAGAAAGTTTTACAAAAGGTAAAGTAACGGAACCGCTTAAATAAATGAATTCTGATACAAGATAATGGGTGGCACTGGTTATATTTCGAGCCACCCATTTACTATTATGATGATTTATATCAGTACCAATATAATATATATAGTAATAATACAGGATCTAGTGATACGAGAACACAAACTGCTAGTATATATTATAAAAATTGTACCGAGGCAAGAAATACTGGTGCTGCTCCAGTATATAAAGGTGATCCTGGTTACGCAAAGCACTTAGATAGGGACGGCGACGGCATTGGCTGTGAATAAATCGCAATAACTGACCGATGATGTCAAAGTGACTTATGTGATATTGACGATTTAACGGAGAAGACAGATCTAATCGATCAATAGATCAAGAAGTTTGTTGACTGGTATATGGGGTATTATCATAATAACTAAACAAGTGAGCGGTTATGAACTAAATCATAAGCAATTCAGTTTTGTGAGCCTACAAATCTGAATTGTTTATTTTTTTTATAGAATTATTTTCTTAATATTCACAATAGTGTTAAACTATAAGAAACATTATTTTCCTAGCGTAGATCAGAGCGGTCAATAAATCATTCGCTATCAGTCATAGTTACTTAATTTTGATTGCGTTGCTGATTGAACTATTTTTAAGAAGGGTGTGTAAATCAATGACTTTACAACAATTAAGGTACTTTATCGAAACGGTCAAACATGGATCAATTAACAAAGCGGCGGAGAATTTGTTTATTTCCCAGCCGAGCTTATCGATAGCGCTTAAAGAATTGGAAGCTGAAATCGGTTTGGATTTGTTAATCCGAACACCTCGCGGGATTACTTTAACGGTTGATGGTGCTGAGTTTTTAGGTTATGCGAGGCAGGTGGTCGAACAACACGATTTACTCGAGCGGCGTTGGTTGAATAAAACACCGTCACGTAGACTGTGTACGATTTCAATGCAACATTATGCTTTTGCGGTTAATGCTTTTGTAAATATGGTGAAAAAAACTGACGCACTAGAATATGAGTATACATTGCGAGAAGCGCGGACGTTTGAGATTGTTGAAGATGTCAAAAATTTGCGGAGTGAGCTAGGGATTTTGTATAAGAGTAGTTTTAATCAAGAAGTCATCGATAAGATACTGAAAGAAAATCACTTGCGATTTCATCCGCTTTTTACGGCTAAGCCGCATGTATTTGTTAGTTCGACGAATCCACTGAGCCAGCAGGAAATTGTGACATTGGAAGATTTAGAGGACTATCCAAGGCTTTCATATGAACAAGGCGAGTTTAATTCGTTTTATTTCTCAGAGGAAATCCTGAGTACAGAGTATGCGAAGAAGGATATTAAAGTCGGTGACAGGGCGACAATTTTTAATCTAATGATTGGTTTAAATGGTTATACGATCTCTACAGGTATTGTTAGTGCTGATTTAAATGGTGATAATATCGTCGCTGTTCCACTTGATGTTGATGATGATATAACAGTAGGCTACATCACGCATAAAGATATTCAACTTACCCAACAGGCAAAGCTGTATGTGAGAGAACTAATTGATGTCATTAAAGCATACGATGTCAAATTAAATGTCTAGTTATAGTTAAAAGCTATAACTGGGCATATTTTTTATATCTTAGTAATAATCCCGTTGATGTTCTTTAATATATAACACACGATTCAAATAAATATCAAAAGACAGAGGAGCATTTATCATGAGTGAAAGATTTCAAATTGTCGGTAGTTTACTGAGACCACAAGGATTATTAGATTATAAAGAAAAAATTGAGCATCGGGATGATATTACATATCCATTTTACGATGATTTTTCAGGTTATGAAGCATGTGAAGCCGAAGCGATTAAAGCTGTCGTGCAAAAACAAATTGACCACGGACTAACGGTCATTAGTGACGGCGAATTTTCTAAATCATTATGGCACTTAGATTTCGTCTGGGGATTCCAAGGTATTGAACGTTATATCGCAGACCACGGCTATTTCTTCTGTGACCTCGATGGCACTGCAAAATATGAAACACGAAGAGACATCGGCTTAAGAATTACAGATGAATTAGACGCGCAAAACCATCATTTTATTAAAATTTTCAAGCAACTCAAAGAAGCAGCCGGAGATCATTCAGTGAAACTATGTGTCCCATCACCATCACATATCTATGGTGAGTTATCATGGTCCGACAACATCGGTGGTAAAGAATCCGTCTACCAAGACGCACAGGGATTAAAACAAGGCTTAATCAAAGCTTACAAAACATTTGTCGCAGATTATGTTAAAGCAGGCGGAAAGATCTTGCAGTTTGATGACTGCCTATGGTCAATTTTTGCCGACGATAACCCAAACTCGCCATACACGGGCGAGCAGATTAACCAAGAAGAAGTAAAAGAACTTGCAGCTGACTTCATTGAACTAAATAATACGATTATTGATTATGGTCACAGCCTAGGCTTAAAAATGTGGACACATAACTGCCGTGGAAACTATGACTCTCGTAATATGGGTGGCGGTTCATACAAAAAAATTGCCCACCTATTCTTAAAACAACTTAAATATGATCGTTTCTTCTTAGAATGGGACGATGAACGCGCCGGTTCCATTGAAGCATTGGAAGTATTTAAAGATAAACCAACGACAGAAATTGTCTTAGGTCTCTTATCATCAAAAACAAACACGCTAGATGACGAAACACGCGCGCTAAACTTACTAGAAAAAGCAGCAACGATTATTGATAAAGATCGTCTCTACCTCTCACATCAATGCGGATTTGCCTCATGTGACGGAGGAAATGAACTAACAGAACAAGAGCAATGGGCAAAAATTGATCAAGGCCAACGCCTGGCGAAACAATTTTTTGGTGAGTGAGATTGATGTTAAATCATAAAGAATGATCGTGAATTAAGTTGAGGAGCTCCTGGTGGACTTTAATTCGCGGATGCTAAACCTAACACCAGGGGAACAGAGCTACGCCATTGAGGCTGGAGAGCGAAAGCAATGAACAACCGCTCAAAAAGGTGAGACAATTTTTTGCGAAGGAATCCTTTAAATCAACACAAGCGTGAGAGGACTTCGCAACATCGGCTCACCTCTTAGCCCAATGAGCGAGGGCGGTACAAGTCGAATGCAATAGCAGTAAGTGCTCTCACTTGGTGGGGGCTCTTTTTTCGTTGACTGCAATAATAAAGGCGGAGAATTTTTAAGAGAGAATTGTAAGCGTCAAATAATCCACACTGATACCTTCATCGTTTAGTTCCAAAATCTTACGGTAATGAATCATTTAAAATACCTCCTATATAACAAATGTCACATAATTAAGTGTGCCCATTAATTATACAAGAGGTATAAGAATAAAGTGGTAAACAGCTGTCGTTGATGGTTCATTTCTTATCACTCTGTGGTAAAAAAGATGTCAGGGGTGGTACATTTCATTGGCCGTAATCATTAAATAAAGAAACAATTCATTTTTTTTGATATTAACGACAAGATTCGACAACATTTTCCTTAAACATTTGATATGATGAACCCAAATAACTAAGTATAAAGAAGGGTTATTATCAGAATTAACTAGAAATTTAATAAGAGATACTAAAAATTTCTTCATTTTAAAAAACTAAATAGAATATAAGTGAGGTGCTTTGGTGATGATAGTATAGTTTCATGGACACATCTAAGTTAAATTATATACAATGAATTTAAGGAGGATGTGTCACAATGAATCAAAGAAAAAACGGTAATCGGTATAACGATGATTTCAAAAAAATGTTGGTTGATC
>DUPD01000060.1 GCA_012838505.1 Bacilli bacterium
AACGAGAATTTAGCGGGCAACCACACTTATTTAGGTATAAGTATTAAATCGTCCTGACTGTCATTTGTTTTTGGCATTTTACAGGGAAAGTACCTATAAAAAAATCAAGTTATGAATAATGCAGGAAATAGATTGCTGAAAGAATTGTCGTTACAAAGATTAATTTTCGATACGTTTTTTCTTCAATATGTTGGATAACAAGGATTCCCACTCGAGTTCCGATAAAGATGATTGGCAATAAAATGAGTGCTAAAACAAGATTAGAAAAATCAATTGTTTGCCAGACAAAGATATGGAAAGGTAACTTCACTAAATTAGTCACGATGAAAAACCAAGCAGTTGTACTAATCATCTTCCGTTTATCGATCGTTTTACTTAGTATGTAAACAGAAAAAATCGGCCCTGCCGCATTACCTACCATCGAGCTAAAACCACTTAATACACCGACAATTGCTGAGACAAAAGAATGATGAGGAATTTTAATCGTCGATTTCTTAATCTCTTTATGAATTAATAATGCCAAACAAATCAAGACGATGACACCAATAGTCATCTTAAATTGGTTATCATTAATGATGTTCCCATAAATAACACCAAGGATTACTCCAACAACTGTCGATGGTAAGAGATGCCAGATTCCTTTGATACTGACTTCTTTACCGTAATGCTTAACTGCAAATGCATCACCAACTAATAAAAATAACAGCATCATCCCTGCTGAAATTTGACCACCAAATGTAATCGCCATTAATACAACGACAGGAATCGTTGAGCCTTGGATGCCTGTTTTAGCAAAACCAATCCCTAATCCAGTAATAATTAAAACAAGCCACTCAAACCATTGGAATTCAAACATTTTCTCTATCTCCTTTAATGCAAATAACTGACGAAAAATTAGAACGTTATTTTTTTAATAAACGTTCATAGATAAAATATGAATATAATCGATAACCAATCGGAATTAAACTAACAAAAAATAGAGCGGCCATGTCATCAAAGAAAATAAGGCTAACAATGGCGATAATGATTGCTAAAAAGAAGCCTACGTTAGCTACCCATCCATTGAGTGGCTCTCCCGATAAGAAGAAACCTCTTCCTCGCTTTAAGTGATCTGAGTAACAGTGTTCGTGATAAGCAACTACAGACAAAATAAGCGTATCTGTCACAAGCTCTCCATTTGATTCAATCGTTCCATTACATTTTTCACAAATAACTTTTCTTTGCTTCATTACAATCCCTCCAAAATCGTCAATTAATTAAAACTTGGGACTCTTAGCACTTACTTAATTCCATGTTAACAGAGCTTGCATAGCATATCTAGAATATTTTTTTGAAAATAAAAAATAAAGATGCTCTCATAAGTGATTGAAATGGCGCGTACCAGAACTTTTAGCAGAGAGAGTCACCGCAAATCATATCGATAGGTCTTCACACTATGCTGAGAAATCTAAGCCTGATTATAGGATATCAATATATAGGACATACTTTCATAACTATAAATCCTCTGAAATGTATATAAAAAAATCGCGTTAGATGTAACAAATAGAGCTAATCGTCCCCTGTCTCGCCGGATAATCGGTCAGAGAGGTAACGAATAAGCACTAATCATCAGAGATCCCCTCAAAATCGTAACGATCTCTAATGAATAGGAGTTAATCGTCAGAGATCAACCTCTGAGTCAAGCCGATTTCTAACGAATAGGAGCTAATCGTCAGAGATCAACCTCTGAGTCAAGCCGATTTCTAACGAATAGGAGCTAATCGTCAGAGATCAACCTCTGAATCAAGCCGATTTCTAACGAATAGGGGCTAATCGTCAGAGATCAACCTCTGAATCAAGCCGATTTCTAACGAATAAGGGCTAATCGTCAGAGATCAACCTCTGAATCAAGC
>DUPD01000061.1 GCA_012838505.1 Bacilli bacterium
CACCCGTTAAGCCATCAAACAACACGAGCGGATGATAGCCGGTGGTTTGGTAATGGGCATTGTAATCTGTGCCGTATTGTTTGCCACAAGTCGTGAAATTGGCTGAATCTAAATCAAAAACAAAATGCTCGCTTGGCTTAAGCTTCTGAACGCGTCGGTTCAATTTTTGATTGACCTGTTGGATCTGCTTCATCGTTTCCTTGTCGAATTTCTGGTTTAAGCGTGACAAAGTGGGTTGAGAAGCTAATTGCTTCTTATCCAGAATCGTGGTAAACATCGGCTCATGCTTTAATTCATCCGCATGGTCGTCTGTGTGATAACCTGCAAGATGTTGATAAATTTTTTGAATGACGACATCAGGATTGGGATGTTCCGGGTGGTCTACAGAGTCTTTGACTTGAAGCATCTCTCGAATGGACTAGCCGAGTCCAATCTTTTCATCGAACTCTTTGTACAATAATAGCCCTGAGTCTGAGGTTAAATTTCCACCATCAAAATTAACTTTGATCATTTTGTTGAAATTAAGTGACTTTTCGATTACACTTTTCATTATGGAGCCCTCCTTGAATTGTGTTTGTTTGGTCACTTATACAATATCAAAGATCGGGCTCCTTTTCACTTAATTAGTGAAAGATCGATTGGCTATTTTTAATTGATTTGATACAGTTTCTTAAGGGTTTGTGGTGGGACTGTGAATAATCTGGGACACCATATGTCAAAAATGTCCGACTAATAATCAACCACATCAATGATCACTCACTTTTTACTAAATAATCGTGATCTTTAAACTTCCCAGTTCAACTGAAATTATGTAATTAGAGAGAAGAAGCAAAGTCTATTTTGATTTTTAAGTCATATATTAATAGCAGAGATTTGGACAAGATCTGGGGAGGAGACTATTTTGAAACAACGTTTAACGGCAGTTATGTATGGCTGGTTATCAATTCTAATTTTACTTCTGATCACAAGTATGACACTTGCGTTATTTTTACGGTTTACCTCGCTAACTAATCCTTTACTGAATCAATTAGCAGTTATTACAATGTTTTTAATTTTATTTATCAGTGGTTTAATTAGTGGGATTAAAGCGAAACAAAAAGGTTGGATTATAGGGATGATGTTGAGTTTGAGTTACAGTCTTTTAATTTACTCACTCCATTATTTAGGTTATGGAGAACACTTTAACTTAACACAAGCTCTCTATCATCTAGGTTTCCTAATTGTTACAATTATTGGAGCGATCTTTGGCGTTAATTTAACTGAGGCAGGAAAATAAAAGAATTAAAACAAGCAAGCCAATAATGTTCATCTTTATTTTATGTTATCAAAAGAATCATAATATCATTCATATATGTATAAAAACCATTCAAAAATCGATCCCAATAATAAATCTTAGGATCGATTTTTGTGTAAGAGATTATTTTCCTTTTAAGCCTTGATAAATGACATCAATATTATATTGAAGATATTTTAAATACGTATCGCCTTCTTCCCCTGGATTGCCAATTTCATCAGAGAAAATCTCCCCGAAAATCTCAATACCTGACTCCCTTGATATCGTCTCCATCGGTCTTTTGTCTACATTCGTTTCAATAAACAAAACAGGCGGGGACGTCTCTTCTAAAAAGGTTAATAAAGACTTAATTTGTTCAGGTGAACCATTCTCTTCCGTATCAATAGCCCAAATGTATCCCTCTCTTAAACCGTAACGAGCTGCTAAATATTGATACGCACGTTCACTCGTAACAAGCGTGCGATTTTCTTCAGGAATCTTCTCAATAAATGTTTGATACTGTTCGTGTATCTCGATCAGCTTTTCTAAATAAATTTCTGCATTTTCTTCGTATGTTGCTTCATTATCAGGATCAACTTCAATAAAGGCGTCACGTACCTTCTTTGTCATTTCAATACCGACAACTGGATCTAAAAAAGCATGTGGATTAATTTCCTCTTCTTTTCCATCTTCAGACGTAATAAACATTGGTTCAATATCCTCGGCCAATTCATAAGTAACGGCCCAATCTTGACTAGTCGCATCAATCATTTTAGCGAACCAACCATGCTCGCCACCTTCTAAGTTTAGACCATTATAAAATAATACATCTGCATCTGTTGCTGCTTTTATGTCATTAGGAAGTGGACTATATTCGTGTGGATCAGTTCCAGTTGGAACCAAATTGTATACATCGACAAGATCCCCACCAATTTCCTTTGCCATATCTTCAATGATCGTAAATGAAGTGACAACCTGGAGTTTTTCCGAATTCTCTCCCTCTTTATTTATTACCTCTTCTTTCTTTTCACCATTACTGCATGCAACAAGCGACATAGCTACTAATACTGCAACCAATAGCAAAGCTAATTTATTCCTCATATAATTTTTACTCCTTTTTGTCTATTTTTCATAACATCCCTTTATTTTTCGAACGAAACAAACGCCATAGTACACCTTGTTTTGGTGAAAAAATAAATGCTAATAGAAACAAGCATGTTGCTACTAGAACAATAACTGCACCTGATTCAAGATTATGTTCTAAACTGATATACAATCCGATTACGGATGACAAAGCACCAAAAAATGCAGCTAACATAATCATAACTGAAAATTTGTTCGTTAATAAATAGGCAGTTGACGCTGGTGTAATCAGCATGGCAACAACCAATACGACACCGACTGTTTGTAATGATGCAACTGTTGTTAGTGTTAACAAGATCATAATGACATAGTGAATCCATTTTGTCGGTAAGCCATAAGCTGCAGCCATTGTCTCGTCAAACGTACTAATTAGTAACTCTTTATAGAATAAAACAACAACAAGCAACACGATTATACTAATAATTAATGTGATAATCATATCGGACTGTCGCACAGATAATACACTTCCAAATAAAATCTGCGTTAAATCCGTTGCTGTTTGGGCTTTGGAAATTAAAAGAACCCCTAGAGCAAAAAATGCTGTAAATACAATTCCGATCGCAGAATCACTTTTAATACGACTATTTTGACTGACAAGTTCAATCCCAACTGCGCTTACAATCCCAAATAAAACAGCACCATAAAAGTAATTTATGCCAAGCATATAAGAAATCGCTACTCCAGGAAGAATCGCGTGAGAAATTGCATCTCCCATTAATGCCAAACCACGGATAATAATAAAAGAACCAATAACACCACAAATGATTCCAACCATAATCGATGTAATCAGTGCAGTTTGTAAAAAATCATATTGCTGTAAATCAGCGATAAAATTCATCATCAGCTGAACACTCCCATCTGTTGGATCATATTCAAGTTCGTATGATATGCTTTTGACATAATTTCAGGACGAATAACGTCATGAACAGGCCCCGTCGCTACTAATGTATGGTTGAGTAAAATGAGTTCATCAAAATAAGCTTCTACTTTGGACAAATCATGGTTTACGACCATGACTGTTTTTCCTTCATCACGTAAACTTCTTAAAATATTAATCATCATTTCTTCACTAGCCGCATCAATTCCAACAAAAGGCTCATCTAAAAGGAGAAAATCCGTCTTCTGCGCTAAAGCACGTGCTAAAAAAACACGTTGTTGTTGACCACCAGATAATTCAGCAATTTGCCTGTTAGCGAAGTTACCCATACCAACTTTTTCTAAACAGTATAAAGCCCATTCTTTATCCGCTTTTGTCGGCCGCCGAAAGAGCTTGATATTTGGATACGTACCAAGTAACACAGTATTTTTCACTGTAATTGGAAAGTCCCAATCAATATCACTTCGTTGTGGAACATAAGCAATATTACGACGAAGATTTTTAACAGGTTGTTCGTTGATCGATATAGTTCCGCTTTCAATTGGAATGAGATGTAGCATCGCTTTAATTAATGTTGATTTCCCTGCACCATTTGGACCGATAATTCCGATTAAATTTCCTGTCTGTAATGAAAAAGATACATCCTTTAATGCTTGATTACCATAATAAGACACATTGAGATCACTAACCTCGATTGTTTGATTCATTTTATTCACCTTTCACAAATGTTTATATAGTTTTGCCTGAACTTAAAGTTTTGCCCTAGTGCAACTTTTTATTAATACTATATTAACTTATCTTTAGAAAGGTGTAAATAGATATACTGATTTTTTTTTAAAAAAATCAAAATGTGTGTGTACGATTGTCACATTTTCAAAACTAAATAATACAAAAACAGCTTAGCACCATTAGAATGTCGGCGCTAAGCTGTAACATGAAGATTTGATTTACTATTGTAATTTTAATACAGATTTAGATGAAAAAAATTGAAGCAAGCATTCCTACCACACCAACAATTGCCAAAACCAACACGGGTAACTTCGGCATTTGTTCATCATTTTCCATTGCTTTACCAAACATGAAAAATACAAATGGATGAACGAGGAAGGTCATTGAAAAAGTAAATGTGATTAGTCCTGCTACTTCCGCACCAAACATTCCTTCTTGAACACCTGCAAATAAACCAAAGTGAGAAATTGCTGATGCTTTAGCCATCACACTGTAATCAAGTGCCATTTGACTCAGGCTTAATAAGATCAAACCACCAAATATAGCAATAATTTGCCAGCCGAAGCCAAATTGTAATAATGACTTCATTTCCATGCGATCATCTTTGTTGGGCTTTCTAATGTTTTGCAGCCCAATGACTAATAAAATAAAGCCAATCACAAGCATGATAATTGAAGGGGTGATTAATAGCGAACCCCGATCCATACTCAAACCAAGGATTGAAAAAACAAAAGCATGCATCGCAAACGGAATATTAACGAGCATAGGCGCACGATTTGCAGCACGCTCCCCTAAGTCACCCGCTGTACAAGCACCCGTTAGCCCAGTATGTGATAATGCGCCAGCCATTCCTGGTGCTAAATTACGGACAGCCGATGTTTTACCGATATAAACCAATAATGCCATTCCACCAAACATCCAAAATAACTGTCCAAAAAACCCGTAGCCTAATACAGATCCAGTGCCTTCCATTTGAAACACTTCAATAATTCGTGATCCTCCGACCGTAAATGTTCCGGCTAAGACGGCAGGAATACCCGCAAATAACAGCGCCTTAATTGTTGGACCAAAAACATATTTATAAAAGACTGCGCCTAATCCTGTTGCGATAATCATTGCGAAAAATATCGACGGCAATGAGATCAGTTCTTTTATAAATTGCGATAAGTGGAAAGACATAACTAAAATACCGATAATCACAATAATTTCAAGTAAACCTTTACGAATATACAGAGGCTTTTCCAAAATTTTCGCTTTATTATCGATTAAGATAATTGCGCCAACTAGTCCTAGGTAAGCCATGATCGGATAATAATTACTTAAATCACTTTGATTTAATCCTAAAATTAAGCGACTTGTCGCCTCAATCCCAATTAGTAAGAAAAATGAACGAACTGTAAGAACTAGCTGTGTTCTCGTTGTCCCTAAAACTGTTTCCTCTTCATTATGTATAAGTAGCTCTTTTGTTGCGCCTGTTTTGTTACCAAATATTTTCCTTATTTCCTGTCCACCAACAAAAAAAGTGACAATGAGTGCAATGTTTGTCGTTTGTGAAACCAATTCAAGTACTGGAAACTCCTTTAGTCCAGGTGTTCCAATGTCACTAACAACGAGTAAAAAGCCCATTAATAATCCAAAAATAACGATAATTAAAATTGGCGAATAACGTGTGCCAGCGACAACTGTCCTAGCAATTAAAATCATTGGAATTAATAATAATAATGTCAATACAAAGTGATTTAGTAATTGTAAACTTTCGACCTGTTGAATAAGTTGATCCACCGTATTACCCCTCTCTAAAAATTTTTGAAAACGTATTCCGTCCAATATTACTTTGTTTTAGCTTAAGAGTAAATACGGTTAGAAACTTGTTCGGAAATTGTTCACAATCTCACATGTGTTTTTTAAAATTAATTATAATAAAAAGTAGTCAGCATAAGGGCACTAACTACTTTTAAAATTAATCTTCTGTTGTTGGCTCTTCAGCTGCGACAACATTTTTAATAGCTGATCGCTCGTATGTAAGTTTACGACCGCCACCTACATCAATTTGAATCGATTCTTCATCTAGTGAATGAATGACACCATGAAGTCCACCAATTGTAACGATTTTATCGCCTTTTTTCAAATCAGATTGCATTTGATTGACTGCTTTTTGTCGTTTTTGTTGTGGACGAATCAACAAGAAGTAAAAGACAACTGCCATTAAAATAAACGGTAATAGTAACCCTATAATTGATGGAGCCGCTTCACCATTGTTCAATAAAATCAGATGTTCCATTTTCACTTCACCTACCTTTCCTTAGAAATTTTTTGCATTAGGTTTATTAAACCCATAGTTTTCAAAGAATTCTTCCCTGAAATCACCAAGTCGATCTGCTTTGATTGCTTCACGTACTTGCTCCATTAAGTTTAACAGAAAATATAGATTATGATAAGTCGTAAGTCGCAAACCAAGAATTTCATCTGTTTTAATTAGGTGTCTAATATATGCACGAGTATAATTTTTACACGTATAGCAATCACAGTTTGGATCTAGCGGTGAAAAATCACGAGCAAATTTTGCATTTCGGACAACTAAACGACCTTGAGACGTCATCAATGTCCCATTTCGGGCAATTCTTGTCGGTAAAACACAATCAAACATATCAATTCCGCGAATTGCACCATCAATTAGTGAATCGGCAGAACCAACTCCCATTAAGTAGCGTGGTTTTTCTGTTGGTAAGAACTGTGTCGTATACTCAACCATCTCATTCATAATCTCTTTCGGCTCACCAACCGACAGTCCACCAATTGCATAGCCTGGAAAATCTAGTGATGTTAGGTCTTGTGCACTTTGTTTACGAAGATCTTTATATTCTCCACCTTGAACGATTCCAAATAATCCTTGATCTTCAGGACGTTGATGCGCTGTCAAACAACGTTCAGCCCAGCGGCTCGTTCGCTCGACAGAGTTCTTCATATACTTATGTTCAGCTGGAAATGGTGGACATTCATCAAATGCCATCATAATATCTGAACCGAGCGCATTTTGAATCTGGGTTGCTTTTTCTGGTGTTAAAAATAGTTTCTCACCACTAATATGATTTCTAAAATGAACACCTTTTTCTTCAATCTCACGTAAATCACTCAAACTGAACACTTGAAACCCGCCAGAGTCTGTTAAGGTCGGACGATCCCAGTTCATGAACTGATGCAATCCGCCAGCTTCTTGAATAATATCTTCACCGGGTCTGAGCCACAAGTGATACGTATTTGACAAAATAATTTGGGCATTGATTTCTTTTAATTCTTCAGGTGTCATCGTCTTCACTGTCGCGAGTGTCCCAACCGGCATAAATATCGGCGTCTCAAACGAACCGTGTGGTGTATGGACACGTCCTAGCCTAGCACCTGTTTGTTTACATGTTTTGATTAATTCATATCTTATTGCTGTCATGCTCTCACTTCTTTCCGTTAAAAATTAAACAATTAACATCGCATCGCCAAAGCTAAAGAAGCGATACTCTTGCTCAATTGCAGTTTGATAAGCTTTCATCACAAACTCACGACCGGCAAGTGCGCTAATCAACATGATCAGTGTTGATTTTGGCAAATGAAAGTTGGTAATCATCCCATCGATTGCTTTAAATTGATAAGGTGGATAAATGAAAATCGATGTCCAACCACTCGTCGCAACAATCTCACCATCATTTTCACTTGCGATCGCCTCGAGTGATCGAGTTGACGTCGTGCCTACTGCAATAATTCGCCCATTTTTTTGTTTCGCTTGATTTATTTTTGCTGCTTCAGTTGCTGATAAATGATAATATTCACTGTGCATATCGTGATCTTCAATCGACTCTACGCTAACAGGGCGAAATGTACCTAATCCAACATGAAGTGTGACAAACGCAATCTCTATCCCTTTGGCAGTAGTTTTTTCTAAAAGCTCTTTAGTGAAATGTAAGCCTGCTGTTGGTGCCGCTGCTGAGCCTTCTGCTTCTGCGTAAACCGTTTGGTAGCGGTCTTGGTCTGCCAATTGTTCCTTAATATAAGGTGGTAGTGGCATTTCACCTAGATCAGTTAATACTTCGAGAAAGATCCCTTCATAATCAAAGCGTACAATTCGACCGCCGTGGTCAAGCAGTTCCGTACATGTCGCAACTAACTTGCCGTCACCAAAATTAATTTGTGTACCGACTTTAACTTTTTTGGCAGGCTTAATCAAGACTTCCCAGTGGTCATCTTCTTGTTGATGTAACAACAGTAGTTCAATTTTTGCCCCTGTATCTGCTTTAATCCCGTATAATCTTGCTGGCAAAACCTTCGTATTATTCAAAACGAGGCAATCGCCAGGCTTAAGGTAATCCAATAAATCACTAAAATGACGGTGCTCAAGGCTTTCATTTTTACGATTTAGGACGAGCATTTTTGATGCCGTTCTATTTTCAAGTGGGGTTTGAGCAATTAGCTGCTCAGGTAGGTCAAAATCAAAATCTTCTATCTTCATATTTATCTCCTAAACTAAATTAATCATTTGCTTTTGGTAATGGTCGATTAAAATGTTGATATGTTTTCTCTGTTGCAATTCTACCACGTGGCGTTCGTTGAATAAAACCTTTTTGCAATAAAAAGGGTTCATAAACGTCTTCAATCGTTTGCGATTCTTCACCGATTGTCGCGGATAACGTGTCTAAACCGACCGGTCCACCTTGAAAGGCGTCGATAATCGAGATCAATAATTTATGGTCAATGTGATCCAAGCCAATTTTATCGACTTGAAGCATTTGTAATGCATGTTGTGTTGTCGCTAAGGAAATTTCCACTTCACCTTTAACTTGAGAAATATCACGAACTCGCTTAAACAATCGATTCGCAATCCTTGGTGTCCCTCGGGAGCGACGAGCAATTTCAAGTGCTGCTTCTTGATCGATTGCCATGTCAAAAATCGTTGCGGTTCGCTCGACAATTTCACGTAAATCATCAATTTCATAATATTCCAAGCGACTAAGCACGCCAAACCGATCTCTAAGTGGTGCCGTTAATAGTCCTGCTCTCGTTGTTGCTCCAATTAAAGTAAACGGTGGTAAATCAATCCGCACAGACCTTGCTGATGGGCCTTGTCCAATAACAATATCTAAACAAAAATCTTCCATCGCAGGATAGAGAATTTCCTCTACCGCTCTTGGTAGACGGTGGATCTCATCAATAAATAAAACATCGCCAACTTCAAGTGAGGATAGAATTGCCGCTAAATCGCCTGCACGCTCAATTGCAGGACCTGAAGTCGTCCTAAATTCAACGTTCATTTCGTTGGCAATAATCGAAGCCATCGTCGTTTTGCCGAGTCCCGGAGGTCCATATAGCAAAACATGATCAAGTGGCTCATTTCTTAATTTCGCTGCTTCAATAAAAATCGCTAAGTTTTCTTTAGCCGTCGTCTGACCAATATATTGAGCTAGCCGCTGTGGCCTTAAGCTAAATTCTACTTCTTCTTCATCATCAAATTGTTCCCCAGTCACCATGCGTTCTTCCAAGTCTTTCACCTCAATTACGATTTCATTAACAGTGCTAAGCCAAGTTTAATTAACTCATCTGTATTTACCGATCCAGATTGTTTCAACTGTGGTGTAATCGCTTTGAGTTCGCGATCACTATAGCCTAATGTTTTCAGGGCCTCGATCGTTTCAGCTACGACTTGCTGATCGATTGATTGGTTCGCTTGATTTGCTTGTCCACTTGTCTGATCAGACTGCTGTCTAATTTCAAACGGTAATTTCCCTTTTAAGTCTAAAATCATTTGCCGAGCTGTTTTTTTCCCAACACCAGGAAATTGTGTTAAAAACTTTTCATCCTCTTCTTCAATTGCGATGACAAATTCGTCGACTGAAATGTGTCCTACAATCGACAAACCACTTTTCGGTCCAATTCCCGAGACAGTAATCACATGAGTAAATAATGTTTTTTCATCATGGTTTCTAAATCCGTATAATAATTGTGCATCTTCCCGAACATGATGATATGTATTTATTTTAACTGTTTCGTTTAATTTATCTTGAAAATAAAATGGGTTGGCACAAATGATCTGATACCCGACACCATTCACATCGACAGTCACAGCCGAATCTGTTATTTCAACGAGTTCTCCCTTAATATATGCAATCACAATAAATCCGCTCCTAACATTTCACTATACTTACTTACCACCTATTTTACCACACAATCGTATGTTCGCCCAGATTTCCGAATTAAAATAAAAAAGAGAGCCGACTTAATCGGACTCTCCATGCACCTCTTCGCTAGGAACTTGATGACGAAATACATCAATCACTTCTTCATACGTCTGCTTCGAATCAATTTTAATTCCCTTTTTCAGTTGCTCTTGCTCTACTTCTGACAATATTTCTATATCTAACTCATAAACCGTTTGGATATTCTGATTGTATTGCGGCTCACCTTCAAAGATCGCAAGCTGCTTTCCCGCTAACCCAAAGTAACCAACCTCTTTTAAATACGGCGAAATATCATTAACATACTCACGAAAAACCATTTGACCAACCTTCTGATCAATCAATTGATAGTTTTCATAAGCATACCAAAAATCCTCCATCGCTGTAATCGTCTAGGTATATGTTTCCGTATCCCTACGACCATCCAAATATTGTTTTTGCAAAACAATTTCAATCTGTGCCAGATCATCAGGATAATTCTCCACCTTACTTACAACAACCGCCTCTTCCTCAACTGGTTCAGCTTGTTGATTATAAAAGTAAATTCCTAACATTAGTAAAATATTTAACGCAATTAAATATTTCATCTTATCCACCTCATATAAGAGAGTATTTACTTCATAGGATAGACAGAAAAAATATTTTTACACATTTTTTAAGGAAAAATAGCTCTGTACGAAAATAAAGTGAACGAATTTGTGGTTTGCAGCGAAACGATTTAAGAATATTTTGGTGAGGTTGAATACATTTTGTGAAAGTTGAATGCATTTCGGCGAACTTGAATGCATTTCGAGAAAGTTGAATGCATTTCAGCAAACTTGAATGCATTTTGAGAAAGTTGAATGTATTTCGGCGAACTTGAATGCATTTCGAGAAAGTTGAATGCATTTCAGCGAACTTGAATGCATATTGAGAAAGTTGAATGCATTTCAGCGAACTTGAATGCATTTTAAGAAAGTTGAATGCATTTCAGCAAACTTGAATGCATTTCGAGAAAGTTGAATGCATTTCAGCGAACTTGAATGCATTTCGAGAAAGTTGAATGCATTTCGAGAAAGTTGAATGTATTTCGGCGAAACTGTCTGTAAATTTAAGTTTTTGTTAAAGTTGATAAGTTATATTCTATTGCCTTGCGTCCGACTTGGTTAACCACTGGAAAAACCGATAAAATACGGTGAGTTAAGGTAGGACACTCCACCCCCAGCCACCATCGTGCGGTTCGGTTGTTAATTGTGGTGCCAAATAAACGAGTGTAGTCGCGGAGGGCCAAGTGATGTGCGGTTCGGTCGGACAATCCACATTGTGGGCATGTCCAAGTAGCGTAATGACGTCGCATAAAAACTTTTCGACAATCACGACAGAGGACCCCTGGATTTAAGTCAGAAGGTTGAATCTGATATTCTGTAACCAAATCGACTGCCATCGGTTGATGCAATTTCGTTAGTAATGTTTTCATTTGTTTTAATTGGTGATTGTTGTAGCACTGCTGGCGGGACTTTTCCAAGATATTATTGATATAAAATGAGACTTCTTGGGCGACCATAACGTTTGCCGATGTAATTGATGTGTCGAGTTGGGTAGTGTTGTGTGTGAATGCGACGAGCGGAACGATTGGCGCGCTAGGGAATCCATGCTGTCTGAGGATATACTCAAGTTGCTGTTTTTGGATCTCAACTTGATTTTCTGGGTTGTCAAAGGTGACTAATTGATTCGAGTACTGTTGGAGATATTGACCGTGTTGGTTTTTAGAAATTAATCCTTTGCGGTGCTTCGCTTCAATAATGAATAGCGTTTCTGGTGTCGCAATGAGGTGGTCAGGTTGGGTAAAAAATGTGCTCCCTTTGAGTCGCAATCCCGCAAGATGCATAACTTTTCGCGTTCGGATGAATTCAAAATGATAGCGGAGATTTTTCTCACCGAGGTAGCCGGCAAAATCTTTTCCTAACTGGGCCACTAATTCTCGATAAGCTGGGAACGTCATTTTGAGTCGTGGCACAATCACTTCTAATTGCAGCAACCGCTCTGTTTTTTTTACTAATTGGTAAGTCATACGTTCATTCCTTTCAAAATAAATTTTATTAAAAACTCTCAACCCGCAAACAGGTTGAGAGTTCCATAACAATTACTCTGCGCCATTTGGTCAGGTGAATTTTTTATAAAAAATTCATGTCCGTTATTCAGCGTTGTGATGCACATCTTGAACGTCATCCAAATCTTCGAGGCGTTCGATCAGACGTTCCATCTTCGCTTGATTGTCTTCGTCTAGCTCTGTATATGTGGTTGGGACGAATGTCACTTCAGCTGTATCGAGCTCAAATCCTTCGGCGACTAAAGCATCACGAACGTCTTTAAAGCTTTCGGTTTCTGTATAAATTTCAAAAACCTCGTCTGATGTTTCCATTTCATCTGCTCCCGCTTCAATCGCAGCAAGCATGACTGTATCTTCATCAGCATCAGTCGTTGAGCGGTCAATCACAATGTAGCCTTTACGATTAAACATGAAAGCAACACAGCCGTTTTCACCTAGATTTCCACCACTTTTAGAGAAAGCATGGCGAACCTCAGCGGCTGAACGGTTTTTGTTGTCAGTTAATAACTCAACCATTACAGCGGTTCCGCCTGGACCGTAGCCCTCGTATGTGATTTCTTCGTAACTGACACCATCAAGTGTGCCCGTTGCTTTTTTAATATTACGTTCAATATTTTCGTTCGGCATATTTTCTGCTTTCGCTTTATCTATCGCTAAACGTAAGGCTGCATTTGTTTCAGGATCTGCGCCACCTTCCTTAGCCGCTACGTAAATATCCTTCGCTGCCTTCATAAAAACTTTTCCACGCTTTGCATCCTGAGCATTTTTACGTCGTTTAATGTTATTCCATTTTGAATGTCCAGCCATTGTTAAAAAACTCCTTTCACATTAAAAATAATCATTGTTTCATTTATATTTTATCACAGTAAGTCAACCATTAAATTTATCAGGCGTTGCGGCAATTTTTCGCTTATGCGCCGAACGATGATGCATGCGCTCAATAATTTCCCGATCACGTTCTGGAACAGACTCGCCCTTTAAATAGCGATCGATATAATCATAACTTGTCCCCATCTCGTCTTCATCTGTTTGACCTTCCCACAAACCAGCACTTGGTTGCTTTTCCGTAATCGCACTCGGAACCCCGACAAACTCAGCCATCTGTTTCACTTCATTTTTTGTTAAATGAACAAGTGGATTAATATCAACACCACCATCACCGTATTTTGTAAAATAACCCGTATACCACTCAGCAGCATTATCCGTCCCAACAACCAAATATTGATGATTCGTTGCAATCGTGTATAACGTCGCCATTCGTAAACGTGCTTTTAAGTTAGCACGCGCCAACTGATCGTGCTCCGGATTAAAAGTCGAGTGAACTTTTACAGTATCATAAATCGTTTGATAGAGTTGCTGATAGCTGTCGGTTAAGTCAATTGTTAGATCAGCAATTTGCGCCTGTTCGACGAGGGCACGGGCATGCTCAAGGTCTTCTGTCTGGCTTTCACACGGCATAATAACAGCAAGTGAATGATCCGGAACAGCTTGCTTAATTAAATTTGCGACAAGCGCCGAATCAAGCCCACCACTCAAGCCAACGACTAATCCTTTCACGTTCGCTTGCTTGACTTGTTCGCGAAGCCAATTGACCAAATAGTTTACTTTGCGCTCCATAAATAAGCTCCTTTAGTTAAAAAAATAATTGTCTGCTACCAATATTATTACTTAAATAAACTAAAGTTGCAATCACCTCGCAAAATCAAATCAAAAAAAATGAGCAACGCAAAATGATCTACCTTACTCAGTCAGCTCATCATTCAATTTTCCTCAGATTGATCGTCTCTCGGCGCATATGTCGCATAGTTATAATTGTACGGATATGATTGTTGCATTGGCCATTGCATCTGGTAGTATGGATTGTAAGCGAATTGCTGATTGGCGTTATCATCTGGCTGATCATTTAAGTCTAATTCGCCCCACTTTTGATTAGATGGTTGAACGGCTCCCGGCTGCCATTGATAATTTTGATAACCATAATACGGATTTAATGCTGCTGGATTTTGATACACATCACAAGGATTCAACGGCATTTGTGGTGGACATGGCATCATCGAACATGGTAAACACGGCACCCACATCATATTAGGTGCAAATTGTTGCTCAACTGGTTCAGTTTTCACAGGCTCCTGTTTCTCAATCGGTTGTGCTTGCTGGACTGGATGATGATGTTGATGTGTTGTCTGATTCGTTTTGATCATCGTATCATGATCATCAATATCAACATCAATATGATATTGATTTGCATAAATATTTGGCAACTTAGGCATTTGAATCGAAACAGGCGGTAATTTAGGATATGGAATTTTCTTTTCTACCTTTTGCTTCGGTTTTTGATCATCCTCTTTAATAACTGGCTGAGCTTTTGTTGGCAATTGTTTGTACGGTGTCATTGTTTTTTCTTTAGCTGCAGGCATCATTTTAGAATGACTGACATGTTTCTGATCAACCGGAATTCTTATCTTCATTCCCAGCATGATCATATCTGGATTGGCGAGCTGTGAATTCGCTGCTTTTAATGCTTGAAAATCAACATTGTATTGCTTTGACAAATTCCAAAGCGTATCTCCTTTTTGAACAATATGAATTTTCACTTGCTTGACCCCTTTCTATAGTGAAGTGGACCGCAACCAATTAACGGCTGTGAGTCACACATGTTGAACAGAAATTTTTGTCCATCAACAGTCTTATTCCTTAACAACATATGCAATCACCCAGAAATGTTGATCGTTTTTTTGAAAAAATTCACCCAAAGAGATAATATGACTCACTTAGACTAGTCATTCGTGCCAAAATATGAGAAAATGAAAGCAAATCAATTTTTAAAAAATTAATGGATTAACAAATTAGAGGTGTTTTTATGAGTAAAAAAAATAAGTTGATTGGTAAAGAGCGACGCGAGGCTATTATTGAATGGCTAGAAAATAGTGAGCAACCTCTGACAGGCAGTGAGCTTGCCGAACGAGCTGGTGTAAGTCGCCAAGTCATCGTCCAAGACGTCTCATTGTTAAAAGCTAAAAACAACCAAATTATCTCAACAAGTCAGGGTTATTTATTAATGCAACAAACAACAAATACAAAACTACCCGAAAAAATTGTCGTCGTTAAGCATCGACCTGATCAGACCAAAGAAGAGTTAGATTGTATTGTCGACCAAGGCGTCACAGTTAAAGACGTCATTGTCGAACATCCCCTCTATGGTGAATTAAAAGCACAAGTCATGGTTAGCGATCGCCACGATGTGAAACAGTTTATTCAGAATATTACCGAGAAAAATGCCCCGTACTTGTTAGAACTCACAAACGGCGTCCACCTCCACACACTCGAAGCAGAATCTGAAGCGAAACTTGATGCCGCTTACCAAGCACTAAAAGACAAAGGATTCATCATCAATGACTAAAAAAACACTGTGTGCAATCTTGCAACACAGTGTTTTTATAATTACGGCTTCTACTTAATTGAATAATGCGGATAACTTCCTAACAACTCGACATGGCAACCAATCGCCTCAATCTCTGCAATTGTATTTGGAATTAGAATATCATCCATTTTTTGATCAATATCAATTAAGAAATAATAACGCCCTAGACCTGTTTTCATCGGTCGTGATTCGATTTTTGATAAGTTAATTCGACGCCAAGCAAATGCAGACAAGACTTGATGCAACGCACCAGCATGGTCAGTTGGTAGTGAAATCATCACCTTTGTTTTAAAGCCTTCCATCACCAATCCATTCATTCGAAGCTCTGCACCATTTTTACTCAGAACAATAAATCGCGTTTCATTATTGACGAAATCATGAATATTCGCTTTAACAATCTCTAAATTATATTCCTTTGCTGCCTGGTCATTTGCAATTGCAGCGATCTTCAAATCAGGATTTTCACTCACATATTTTGCAGCAGCACCTGTTGATGCATATGTTTCGACGATCGCATGACGCATTTGATTATTTAAAAAATGATGACACTGCGCAAGTGCATGTGGGTGGGAATAAACTTTTTCCATCTCTGTCCATCGCTCTCGATGATTCGGGTGTACCATAAAATGCTGTTCAACAGGTACAACGAGCTCACTTACAATTTTTAAGCTTTTTTCATTAATTAAATAATCAAGTGTTAAATTAACCGTTCCTTCTAGCGTATTTTCAAGTGGAACAACACTATAGCGTACATGACCTTGCTTCACTGCATCAATACAAGCAGGTATCGTTTGATAACTAACCGCTGCTTGTTCTGGAAACAAGGCATCAACCGCTTTTTGCGTAAACGTCCCCTTTGGACCTAAATAACCAACCGAATATGGCATCTTTCTCCCCCTAACTTATCTCTACATCCCTGAACTTAAAATATCGACACGCTCAATATGCTCTTCAGATTTTAGCCGGAAAATCAATTGATCGAGATCAATTTTCAGATGTTCAACATCCAATGACAACGTTACATTCGCTTTCCCGTGAATTGGAATCGTTTGGTGAATCGTTAAAATATTTCCCCCAGCTTTTGCGACAATATCTAATAGACGCGACAGTGTGCCTGATTGATCAGCTAAATGAAAAAACAATGTTATGATTTGCGTATGCTGGATCGTTTGTAACGGAAAAACAGCATCACGATATTTGTAAAACGCACTGCGAGATAAATCTACTTTTTTAACCGCTTCATAAACCGACTTGACCTTGCCGCGTTCCAACTGTTCTTTGACATCCAAAGTTTTGCGCATCGCTTCAGGTAGAAAATCACCACGAACTAAATAAAATGTTTTATGTTCATTTTCCACGGTCATATTCCTCCACTATAGTGAAATCAATCGCTACATTCTACTCGATAAATTCAAATTCATATTTCAATAATCGAACCGTATCACCGTCTTTTGCTCCTCGCTCACGCAGTGCCTGATCAATCCCCATCGCCCGCATTTGACGTGAAAATCTTTGGATCGACTCATCATGATCAAAATTCGTCATCTTAAATAATTTCTCAATTTTTTCTCCATATAAAACAAACGCCCCATCAGGATCACGAGTAATTTCAAATGGTGCTTCCTCAGCTTGATGTTTATAAATGACATGATCAGAAATTTCTTCAATCGGTTCTGTGTTTTTCGGTATTTTAGCTAATGTATCAGCAATCGCAAACAGCAATTCACGCAAGCCCTCTCTCGTAAATGCCGAAATCGGGTAAATCGGATGCGCCTCTTCAAGCTGTTCTTTAAATAATTCAAGCTGAGCTTCAGCATCAGGCATGTCCATTTTATTGGCAACAATGATTTGCGGACGCTCTAAAATTGACGCATCATATGCTCGCAGTTCTTCATTAATTGTCAAATAATCTTGATACGGATCGCGTCCTTCAGTTGCCGCCATATCAATTACATGAACAACAACACGCGTCCGTTCAACATGACGTAAAAATTGATGACCAAGCCCAACGCCAGTGTGGGCGCCCTCAATTAACCCAGGTAAATCCGCCATCACAAAACTGCGATGATCATCTGTTTCAACAACACCCAAATTCGGTGCCAGTGTCGTAAAATGATAATCTGCAATTTTTGGCCGCGCCGCGCTAACTACCGATAGCAGCGTTGACTTCCCGACACTCGGAAAACCAACTAAACCAACATCAGCAATCAACTTAAGCTCGATAATTATATCTCGCTCAACACCTGGCTCACCATTTTCAGCGATATCAGGCGCAACATTTCTCGCACTTGCAAAACGAATATTGCCACGACCACCACGGCCACCCTTAGCAATTAACGCTTGCTGACCATGCTCAGTTAAATCTGCCAAAAATTCACCCGTCGCCTCATCCTTGACAATCGTCCCAGGCGGAACAGGTAAAATCATCGGTTCAGAATTTTTCCCATGCATCCCCTTACTCATCCCGTTCTCACCGCGTTTTCCTTTAAAATGACGCTGATAACGAAAATCCATTAACGTATTTAACCCTTCATCCACTTCAAAAATAATATCGGCACCATTGCCACCATCACCACCAGATGGCCCACCGAACGGAATATACTTCTCTCGACGAAATGAAACAAGTCCATTCCCACCATCTCCAGCTTTCACATATACTTTTACTCGATCTACAAACATTTTGCCACCTCTTTATTATTGTGCCACCCAATTAAAACTTAGTTCCTCATCAGTCGCATGCTCAATCTGAATCCGATCAATTTTTGCCAAAGAATCTTTTAATTGATCTTTTCTTGAAAAATTCCCCCTACAAGTTAACAAAAGCTTAAACGGCTCGGATTTCTTCTGTTGAAATGTTATTGTACCATGATAAAGTGATAAATTCATTGATTGTTCAATAATCTGTTGATGAATCGTCTGAATCACCCCGGCTAGTTGCTGATCATCGATCTCTGGCTTCTGTTCCAAATCAATAATCGGCGTCCATTCTAAACCCGATTTCATATCAGTCAACTGGATCAAGGTAATAATTGTTTTTGGCAAAGGCATATTATGAAACAGCTGATCTTGATTGATTACTTTAATTAGTTCAGCAGCCTTCTCCTGAACAACATCTAGCTTGCCAAGCTGAGCATAACTAATAATTAACTGTAAATAATTCGCGTAACGATGTCGATAATGTTTTAATAAATTAATCGCTTCACGTTCATTCATTCTCCACACCACCCACGGTTTAATAAGCAAATTATAGCAAACAAAACCAGTTTCGTAAAAACTATTTTTAATTTAGTGATGAGTTAGTGCTTATTCGTTACCTCTTAGACACTTCTTTCGGCTCAACAGGGCACGATTAGCTAGATTACGATCGGATCACCAACCCAAAAAAAAACGAGCAACAAAAAAAGCCTATCTTAAAATCTAGTCTTTAAGATAAGCTTTTGCGTTATTTATTATGCTTCTTGTGCAACTGGGTATACACTTACACGCTTGCGATTACGCCCTACACGCTCAAAACGTACGATACCATCAGTTTTTGCATACAATGTATCATCTCCACCGCGACCGACGTTAGCGCCAGGATAAACCTTAGTTCCACGTTGACGGTAAAGGATTGATCCACCTGTAACGACTTGACCATCTGCACGCTTTGCGCCAAGACGCTGAGCGCGTGAGTCACGACCGTTTCTCGTACTACCAGCACCCTTTTTCGATGCGAAGAATTGTAAATCTAAACGTAACATTGAATTGCACCTCCCCTATTTTTCAGAGATGGATATATATTGACCATAATCACGCTCAATGGTTTTTAAACTGACGAGCATTCCCTCGAGTAACAGACCCGCCTTTTCAAGCGTTTCATCCGTTAACTCATCAGGAAGAACGACCTTCAAATAACCACCTTGACCGCCTTGATCAATTATAGGCTCAATCTCAGTTAGCTCAATCACTGCATTCGTCATCCCAAATGCAACCGCCGAAACAGCTGCACAGACCAAATCATAACCATAAGGTCCACTATTGGCATGACCACTCAGTTCAAAAGCAATCATATTTCCAGAATCATTTCGATTAATTTTCACTTTAATCATTCGAATCAACCTTATGCGTTGATTTTTTCAATTGTCACTTTTGTGTAAGGCTGACGGTGACCTTGTTTACGTAGATAGTTCTTACGACGTTTAAACTTATAAACCGTAATCTTCTTCTGACGTCCTTGTTTGTCAACTTTACCTGTAACAGTTGCCCCTTCAACAAATGGCGCGCCAACCTTAACGTCGTCACCACCTACAAAAAGAACCTTGTCAAACGTAACCGAATCGCCAGCTTCAGCAGCCAATTTCTCTACATAGATCTCTTGACCCTCTTCTACACGAACTTGCTTACCACCAGTTTCAATAATTGCGTACATGTAATGCACCTCCCTAAAATAACTAAGACTCGCCATCACAGGTGCGACCTCGCTTAAAACCTGATCTGTGCGGTTGTAGCAACGGGTGCTACTTGCCTTGGATAACATTAAGATAATACCACGATCTAATTCAGCTTGTCAACTTTAAGTTTATTATTTTCGGCCAGAAATTCAGCAATCAACTCAATCGATCCCGACCGCTTAATATGATAACCTGAAACCCCTTTTGTTTCTAAAAAATTCACCTCAGTTTGGACCAGCTGATTAAAAATATCAGCGTCGATCCATTGATCCCAAGTTTGTCGAAAATGACTGGTAACTTCAACAACGACCGCTTCATCCCGAGTGGCAATCAGTTCCCGTTCTAGCGCATAAACTTTGCTCTCAAGCGATAACGGTCTCGTTTGAATTGGTTTAGCTGCGAGACTCAAATAGTGGGCAGCTGATTCCCGTTTACGCGTGAGTTCAAACAAGCCTAAGTCAGTAAATCCATAAATTTGCGTTCGGGTTGGATCAGCATGAACCGCCTGCTCAAATTGTTTAACAATTGCGGTTTTATGTTTTCGATCTCTCATTCTTAAAAAGTCAACGACAATCATACCTGATAAATTCCGTAGTCGAATTTGCTTGGCAATTTCACGAAGCGCAATCTGATTAACCTTGTAGGCAAAATTGTGCTGATTCATCTTCCCAGTAAAGCCGGATGAGTTGACATCAATTACAGTCATCGCCTCAGTATGATCAATCATCAGCGTCACACCAGAATCACAACTGACCTCAGGTTGGATCACAGACTGAATAAGTTCATCAATCGGTACTGGCAACAATTGTTCAATTTCTTTTGCCCAACTAACGATTGCCTCTAGCTCAGGATAACGGGACTTGATTTGATTAGCGACAGCCACTTGATCAACGTAAATTTGTTTTAACTGCCCAAATGGAAAGCGTCTAATTAACCGGTCGGTAACAATCTGATCTTGGTGAAGCAAAACAGGTGCTTCACTTTTCTCAGCTCGTTTAAATAATGCCTGCCAAATCTTACGAAGTTGATCGACTTGATCAGCAAGCTGATCGAATGAATAGCTTGCTGCAGATGTTCGAACAATCAATCCTTCATCATCTTCACACACTGGCGCCAAGTTCTGCTTAAAGAGCTGAGCTGTTTCTTGATCAATCTTTTTTGAAACAGCTAAGTAATTGCCGTATGGTAAATAGACGAGAGTATGATTAGCAATCGTTAAATTCATCGTCAACCGCGCACCTTTATCTTGATAGGCATCCTTAGTAATTTGTACAATAACCGATTGCCCCTCGTAAAGTAACGTCTCAATCGATTTTGTTTGATCCTTCCTGAATTCAGGGATTTCTTTTTTCTCTAAATAAGCAAGTTGTGCTTGACCGATGTCAATAAAGGCAGCTTGCAAACTCTGATCAACTGTAACTACTTTACCTAAAAAAATTGATTCAACTTGTTGTTTTTGATCAGGTCGATCAAAAGCCAACTCGATGATTTGATCACCCTGTTTTACGGCACCAATTTTTTCTGTCGCTCTTGTCAATAAAATTAGCTCAACCATCATGATATCCTCATTTCATTGTTTGCTTCGTTAAGTCTGCTAAGGTTGCTTGATACTGCCCCTGATTAAAATAGTAATCTAAGCAATCTGTTTCACTCGTTATCGTCTGCTCGTCCCTAACCAAAATCGGATGGAATCGATTAAAATAAAAACGCTCAAAAACAGCCTTCAACTCAGTTTGACTTAAAAACGTCAACGGCTTCATTCTCCGCTTATCACTCTGTCGATTCATTCTAGCCAGTAAAAAGCGTTGATAAACATAAATCCGTCGCTTCCATTCTAAGCGATTTTCCCAAAATAGAAAAGTAAGCAAGACAAAACCATTCAATAGAGCTTGCTTCCATTGAATCATAAAAAAAAGAAACAGAAAAATAATGACAAAAGAAAAGAGTAGTGTAGATTGATAGGCTTGCTTAAATGGAGACAGCTTGTTCAAAGCGATATTTAAAAGTTTCCCACCATCTAGTGGCCAGATTGGCAGTAGATTAAAAACAACAATCAATAGGTTATAACGAAAAGCAAAAGCAAAATACTCTGGAACGAATAGATTCGTCTGCTGCAAAAATAGTAACAGCAGTAAAATCAACAAATGTTGTGCAGGACCAGCAATTGTGACGAGAAACTGTTGTTCCAATGGTTTATTGAGATGCTCCTCTGTTTCCATCACCCCACCAAAAACCCACAAAGTAATCCGCCTCACATCCCAATCGAAAGATCTCGCCATTAAATAGTGACCGAATTCATGCCAACTTACAATGATAAATACGATTAAGATATGATAAAACATCCCCGTCATCATTGAAAGCACGAGAATAAACCAAAAAGTTGGATGCAAATAAATAAATCTCTGTTTATTCCAACCCATCAATGGAAATAACCTCGTTAGGATCTAAATAGTCCATCCCTCTTTGCACAGCAAAAAAGACCGTTGCATCACTTGATGTCGCGCCAATTTGTTGACTCGCCTGAATAAATTGATACGGTCGAACATCAATATCAGCTAAAAAACCATATGTCGATTTCGTCCGATCAGGATGCTGAATCACAACCGTTTTACCTGTTGTTCGATCATTTCCGGCAAACAAAACCACCCCTTCTTGATCAATCGCATATACTTCGGGTTGATCAGCCGTTTCAATCATCACACCTTGTCCATTTAAATCATATGACTGATTTATCACACCATTGACTGGAATCACTTGTTGGTTCGGTACCACTTGTCGGGATTCTTCCACAAAAAAGCCCAGTGGTGAGCCAAATTGTTCTTGATACCAAACATTAACCGTCGCAAATGGAAAATCCTCACGCAGTTGATCCGTCACCCACTGACTCACATCATTTGCCGGTGATTTAAACTGATTAAAAAACAAGACAGCCAAAAAAACAAATCCAGATGCAATCAATTGCTTCACAAAAACAGGTGTTGTTTGCTCTGTTTGCTGATGACTCGGGTTTATTTTTCTCACGATTGGTTTAACTGGTCGACTAGCTGGGCGGTTTTGAATCACTCGTAATTTTTCTGCTTTTCGCTTTGCTAATGATCGCCTAACCTCACTGACATCTCGCCTCATCATTACTCACAACCTTCACTCATGCATTTGTACAAGTTTATTCATACGCAAGAAAATTATGAGTTAAAAAACCACAGAATTAACTCTACAGCTAAGTTCTGTGGTGTGAATTTTTTCATATAAAAATATTAACGGCCCCCGCCGAAAAACTTCTTCATTTTCGCGAACATACCTTGTTCCTCTTCAAATGATTGCAATGGTACTGATTCGCCTAAAATACGACGGGCAATGTTACGATAAGAGATCGACGCTTTCGTATTTGGCTGAAAAGCAACAGGTTCACCATGATTCGATGCTTTAATCACTTCATCATCATCAGCGACAATGCCCAATAAATCGATCGCTAACACTTGAATGATCTCATCAACGGCTAACATATCACCCGTTTTCATCATGTGGTTTCGAATCCGGTTAACAACTAATTTAGGTGGTTCAATCTCTTCTTGTTCTAATAGACCGATAATCCGGTCAGCATCACGAACACTTGACTTTTCAGGTGTCGTGACAACAATCGCATGATCCGCACCAGCAACCGCATTTTTATAGCCTTGCTCAATTCCAGCAGGACTATCGATTAAAATATAGTCAAATTCTTGTTTCAATTCAGCGATAATATCGATCATTGCTTCTGGGGTTAAATCATGTTTATCACTCGTTTGCGCTGCGGGTAGTAAAAACAAATAATCAAAGCGTTTATCTTTAATGAGTGCTTGCTTTAACTTACATCTTCCTAATGAGACATCAATAATATCGTAAATAATCCGATTTTCTAACCCCATCACAACATCCAAATTTCGCAAACCAATATCCGTATCTAATAAGCAAACCTTTTTATCCATCAGCGCAAGTGCTGTTCCTAAATTCGCGGTCGTTGTCGTTTTCCCAACGCCACCTTTTCCTGACGTAATGACAATTGCCTCAGCCATTTAAAACACTCCTCTCAAAACCATTTAATTCTGGCCTTTTCCTAGCCACAACTTGCAATCGATCAATAATGATTTTATTTGATTCATCGATATAGCCACATTCCATGTAGACACCTTCAGTTTCATAGTCTGGTGAGCGACTATAAAGATCCGCAATTCTTAATTGAACTGGGTTCATATATGATGCCATAATAACAGCATCACGATTCCCTTGATAGCCAGCATGAGCAATCCCATTCAGATTTCCCATGATAAACACATTTCCAGTCGCCTTTACTGTTCCACCTGGATTAACATCACCGACTAACAATAAATCACCAGTTATCTCGATCTCTTGTCCAGATCGAATCGTTTTTGCCAAAATCCGTACATCACTTTCTTCTTTCCATTTAATCGCCTCATCTTTTAGAATGACTTTTGATTCAATGTTTTGGACGACTAATTTTTTCTTTTTTCTAATTAAATCACGTAATATTTTTTCTTGATCAGTATGTAAATGACGATATCCTAACTGAATATTGATTCGAACTAACGAATCTTCAGCTTCTAAGTCATCTTGTGAGAGAACCCGATCAAGCTCAACGATCAAATGATCAAAAGAACAGGAATCGTCAAGATAAAGTGTCAAGCCATCTCGTGTTCCTTTAATTATAATATGATGATTTTTTTCGATCAAGTCTGTTCCTCCTATCCAATAACTTCACCCATGAATGCATTAATTAGTTGATTTCTCCAAATCAAATCGTTCATCAGACCATTTGATCAACGTTTTTCTAAACAATAAATATAGTACGAAAAACAAGATCAGATTAATCGCTACTGTCGGCATTAAACGGTAAGTTAGATAGTCTACCATTTCCAACTGGGTTACACCGATAAAGTGATAGATGAAATAGAGTAAAGCATCAACCAAACCGAGACTGACCATCGTTAATAGTGTGGCAACATAGAAGTTCGTTTGCAGTAACTTACGCATACCATGAACAAAGTAAATCATAAGCGCATAACTAAACATATATACGCCAATGATGTCGGTGTAAATAATATCAATGATTAGCCCAACAAATAAAGCTGCCAAAAGAGCGTAATAAGTTGTTTCCAAATCATAAAACAATTTAATCAGCACTAAAAACAAAAAGCATCCATGTATAACAACAATCCAACCTGCTGCATCGAAACTCGCTGGAATCAGATTCGCTGTTGCTCCCTGGAGTATGATTAATAATGCCAATATGAGGGGCAAATAAATCCTAGACATCAATTTTCCACCTCATCTTCCCCATCATCATCAAAGACCGTCTCAATATCACGATCAACAACAATAACATGACGAAGATCATCAAGGTTTGCCGAAGGTTGTACATAAGCAATTTGCGTTAATCCATATTGATCAGTCGACACCTCGTCAATTTGACCAATTTCCAATCCATCTGGAAAAACACCACCAAGTCCTGATGAAAAAACAAATTCACCTTCAGGAATTTCATCATAATACTCCGTAAATTCAAGCAACAACTGATTTCTTTCCTCACTATAGCCAAGGATAAACCCCCGAGCATCTTGATCACTGTCACTTAAATCAACATTAACCGCAATCCGATTCGAGCGGTCAAAACCATTTAATAACAAGACATTTGAGGTAAACTGTGAAGCAGAATGGATCTTCCCAATCATTCCTTCCGCCGTAATGACCGCCATATCCTTTTGCACACCATCCTGGATACCTTTATCAATCGTTACTTGCTTAAACCATTTCTCAGGACTTCTTGCAATTACTGTAGCATGGATCGGTGTGTAGTCACGAATACTTTCAGATTTTTCAAGTGCCCCCATAAGCTCTGCATTCTCTTTTCGTAACTCTTGGACCTCATATAAAACTTTTTGGTATTGTCCTAAATTTTCTTTTAAGACACGATTTTCATCATACATATTTTTCATATCATCAATATTTGAGACAACATCGGTCAGATAATTAATCGGTTTTAAAACAATCATTTGCGCCCAACCGAAAGAATCCTGAAAAAACTCTTCAATAGATGTTCGCTGATCACGATTCATTAATGAAAAACCGATCAGACCGACTAATATTATTAAAGCTAAAAGAATTGAAAACAGACGTTTTCTACGAAAAAAAGACATCACAAATCCTCCAATTAATCAAAACTAAATTGAGCTAAACGATTAGACTGAGATTTAAAATGATCAATATATTCAAGTGATTTACCTGTACCAATTGCGACATTTTCAAGCGGATGTTCCGCAATAAAAGTCGGCATATTCGTCTCGTCAGCAATCACTTTATCTAATCCTTGTAATAACGCTCCACCACCTGATAACAGAATACCACGTTCCATGACATCTGATGCAAGTTCTGGAGGTGTTTTTTCTAACGTATACTTAATCACATTGACGATCGAGTGCACAGTATCAGCTAAAGCTTTTGTTATTTCAATTGCCGTCAGTGTGATCGTTTTTGGTAGGCCTGTTAAAAGATCACGCCCCCTAATATCCATTTCAGTCGTATCATTTTTTCCGTTTGCCGAGCCAATTGTTAATTTAATTGACTCTGCCGTCCGCTCGCCAATCATTAAATTATAGTTTTTACGAACGTATTGGATCAGTGAGTCATCCATATCATCACCAGCTTTACGAATTGAACGACTCGTGACAATACCACCTAAAGAAAGAACCGCAACCTCAGTCGTTCCCCCGCCAATATCGACGATTAAACTACCAGTCGGCTCCCAAACAGGTAGTCCTGCTCCAATTGCAGCTGCAAATGGTTCCGAAATCGGAAATGCATCTTTTGCTCCCGCTTCTTTCGTTGCATCAATGACTGCCCGTCCCTCTACCATGGTAATTCCAGATGGCACACAGACCATCACATCAGGTTTTCGAGCAAAAATTGACCGCTGTTTCTCTGCTAAGCGAAGATAGTACTTCATCATAACTGCCGTTGTATCATAATCAGCAATCACGCCACCTTGCATTGGACGAATCACAGAAATATTCCCCGGAGTTCGGCCAATCATATTACGCGCTTGGCTACCAACTGCCTCGATTTCTTTAGTTGAATGATTGATTGCAACAACTGTTGGTTCTCGGACAATAATTCCTTTGCCATTGAGGTATATTAGGGTATTCGCCGTTCCTAAATCAATTCCTAAATCTTGCCCAAACTTAAATTTAGCCATATTGATCGCCCTCTCTATCCGAATCTCAATCCACCAACATTATTCATACTTAGACTCACTTAGGTATCATGAATTTTAATTAATTTGTTTAATTTTACTTCTTTTATTAGTTTAACATAATAAGAAGCACCTTACGCAAGAAAATTCTTAGCGTAAGGCGCTACTTGTCATTGCTTGCTCATTTAATTATACGAGAGTTTAGAAAAAATAGATAGTGCTAGACGTATCCTTTTTCCTTTAGTGAGATAAATCGATTATCACCGATGATAATATGATCCAAAAGTTCGATTCCAATCATTTTCCCACACTCTGCAAGCCTTTTTGTAACGTGGATATCTTCTTGAGATGGTGATGGATCGTAGGGTCGGCTACCTTGTTGTCTGAACTCTTAGCCTCCCTCAGAACCGTACGTACACCGTTTCGATGTATACGGCTCGCCAGTTGACGACAGCCTTACAATCAATTTAAAAATAACCTTCTTCTCGGTAGTGTCAGTCGTTTAAAACCTCTTGCTTTTAATAAATAATTCGCCTGTCCAATCGTGCAACCCTGCTTTAACGCAACCGTTTTAACCAAACTAAGCTGCGCAAAATGAACCCATTGACCTAAAACACGATAATTATCCGCATAACGATAATCAAATGCCACTTGTTTCACTTCCGCCTGATAAATCGAATAAATCTCCGGGATCGGCCGATGAACAAGACCTCCTCTCCCCCGGGAATATTGATTATGAAAATCACCATATTGAAACAGTGCCGACAACTTAATCAGCGCCTGTTGAGGTACATCAATAGAGATTTTTTTCGATTTCAAATCACGTCTAACCGCGTAACCCTGATAAAGAAGTGGTTGTGAAAAATGACTGAAGTAACAATCAACCTGCTTGTTTAGCTTGGAGTATAATTGATGAGAAAGGCTACGGACAGTTTCTTTTGTCGATGATAACCCTAAATAAATATGGTTATTATCGTAAATCAGATTAAAGTCAAGTCGTGAATTTAAGACAGGTAATAATTTGTAGGAAAAATAAACAGCCTTTGAAAGCTTTTGAAAACGAGGATAATCTTGAACTTGAAGTTTCTCTAATACATAGAAAAGAAGTGCTTTAAACCGTGAATCAGCAATTGAAAAATCAAGACAATGCTTTAATCCAGTCCAATCATCAATCAATACCTCAATTGCAACTACCCAATTTACAGCTTGAAACCGCACCCTCACTTGCTCTAAACAATCACCAACTGTTTGCGGATGATTTTTTAAAAATTGTTGTGCGATAAATAGCTCTTGGAGCATAAACAAGCAAGTCTCGCGAAGGATCGCGTCTTCTGTAGAAGTTAGCTGTGCAGAGTGTTGTGGTGTGTTGATTATGCCAAATAACTTTGTTGAAGTGTTGATCAGATCTTGTTCTGAACAAGTCAATTGCTGACAAGCATGTCTGATGATTTCTTGATGCCTGAGCAACTTGTAGCAATCTTTGATTCGCCTTTGATTTGTAATGCGATCACGCATAATTCCTAATTGATCAAAAGGTTTTTTTGTCACATTCATGACACCTCTTTTAAGTTTCTATTCGTCAACCTGTCCCCCTTCCCCATGCTAAACACATTACTGCAAACGTTGAGTACTATGGGGACTCCGTTACCATATCGTAAGTATAATACGACTTAGGTAATCCCTACCTTATAGTTAAGAGAAGATACG
>DUPD01000062.1 GCA_012838505.1 Bacilli bacterium
AACGAGAATTTAGCGGGCAACCACACTTATTTAGGTATAAGTATTAAATCGTCCTGACTGTCATTTGTTTTTGGCATTTTACAGGGAAAGTACCTATAAAAAAATCAAGTTATGAATAATGCAGGTATTAATAATCTTCGGCAATTATATGCAAACGATCAAACCAAATTGGCTATTTGGGATTCGAACACCATGGACATTAGACAATGAAGAAGTATGGCGTAAAACACACCGACTTGGCGCGAGAATTTTTATTATCTTAGGCTTTATCTTAATCACTACACCATTTATTTCAGACCAATATGTTTTACCAGTAACATTAATTAGTATTTTTGTTGGAGCACTCATACCTATTTTCTATTCTTATTACCTTTACCAAAAACTAAACAAATCTGGGAGGTGAAATTATGACTGATGTCGCACATTTACTTCAAATGTTGTGGCCATTACTTGTCTTACAATTCATTTTACTCGTTGTAGCATTGATTGCTTGGTTTAAAACCGATGAAACAAAAGGACCGAAGTGGGTTTGGCTACTGATTATTCTTTTCGTCAGTATGATTGGACCGATTTTATTCTTTATCCTAGGAAGGAGAACGGATTAGATGGAGTTATTAATTGAAAATTTAACGAAAAAATATAACCAACACGTTGCTGTTAATGACCTTTCATTTCAGCTCAAGTCAGGAAATTGTATCGCCTTACTAGGAGCAAATGGAGCAGGGAAAACAACAACTTTAAGGATGTTAGCTGGTTTACTCACTCCAACTGCTGGAGTAATAAAGTTTGAAGGTTATCAAAATGGGATTGATATTCGATCAAAAATCGGCTATTTACCACAACATCCGGTCTTTCACGGCTGGATGACAGGGAATGAATTTTTAGTCTATGTTGGTCGCTTGGCTAACTTAACCAAGCTTGAAGCCCAACAACGTGCTGATGTTTTACTTGAGCAAGTCGGAATCAGTGATGCAAAAAACATCAGAATCAGTAAGTATTCTGGTGGAATGAGGCAACGTCTTGGCATTGCCCAAGCGTTAATTCACAGACCCTCTCTAATTATGCTCGATGAACCCGTCTCAGCACTTGATCCAATTGGGAGACGTGAAGTTCTAACATTACTGGAAGAATTAAAGCAAGACACGACGATTTTATTTTCAACACATATTTTAAATGATGCAGAAGAAATTAGTGATGGCTTATTGTTAATGCATGAAGGTGCTTTAGTTGAACAAGGTAGTCTGACTGATCTCCGTGAAAAATATCAAAGTCAGAAAATTGAGCTCAGCTTCAAAACAATGACTGAAGACATGGTGGATCAATTAAATCAGCTACCAGAAATCGATGAAGTGAATGCCGATCGGGACGGATTGGTTTGCTTAATTAGTGACGTTGATCAAGCGAGAGAAGCTATTTTAACAAAAGCATTAACAATGGGTTGGGACTTAACCAACTTCACTGTCTCACGAGCAACCTTAGAAGATATGTTCATGGAGGTGGTCAATAAATGAGTCAATTTCTGACTGTATTCAAAAAAGAGTGTCTCGAATCATGGCGAAATTTTAGTTGGATTTGGGTACCGATCGTATTTATTTTATTATCAATTATGGATCCACTCACCTATTATTATTTACCGAAATTGATGGAAGTAGTTGATGATATACCTGAAGGAATGCTTTTTGAAATACCTGAAATCCCAGCACCAGAAGCTGTAATGATGGCATTGATACAAGTCAGTTCGATTGGGATTTTGATCGTCATTTTACTTACGATGGGCACGATTGCTGGTGAACGAAAAAGTGGCATTGCTGAACTAATTTTAGTGAAGCCTGTCAACCATATCACATATATTTTAGCAAAATGGTTTGCCAAGTTTGTCCTGTTCTTTGTCGCATTCACAACAGGCATCTTACTCAATTGGTATTACGTTAATCAATTGTTTGGAGACGTTGGACTAACAGAACTGATCTATCTAATTTTATTTTACTCATTATGGATCATGTTTGCGATCTCACTAACGATTTTTTTCAGCACAATTTTCAAGGGACCTGGACCTGTTGCTGGGATAACGATTGGCGTGCTTCTTAGTATGTCAGTTATCAGTGGCATCGTCAGTCGCTGGTTGCCATGGTTCCCGAATCAATTAAGTACGTATATTAATGATTTACTTATTAGTGGAAAAATATCGACGGATCTATGGGGAACAGCCGGCGTAACAGTCGCCCTTTCAATTATTTTATTAACCGGATCGTTCTTAATATTTAAAAATAAAAAAGTATTATAAGCGACTAAAAAGCTATCATTTTGCGATGATAGCTTTTAGTCTGGCTATTTTTCACGATAGATTGGCATTGTGCAACAACGGAATGAACCACCTGATTTAATAATTTCATTAAATGGCACTTCGATCACTTCTAGTCCTGCTTCACGGAGCTTTTGATTTGTCCGCTTATTTTCAGGTAAACTAATCACTTTTCCAGGTGCAATTGATAAAACATTTGTCCCTAGAGTAAATTGTTCTTCTGAATCGACCTCAATCAACTGATAATGTTCATTTAGTCTTTGATAATCAGCCTCTAATATACCCTCACGATAAATCAAAGCTAAGTTTGGACCGACAAGATTAAACGTACAGTCTAAATGCAAAATCTCATTTTTCAAATCGATCGTTTCAATTTGGTAATTAGGTAAAAATTGTTGTAACGATTGGATCGCTATCTCAGTCGTTCGATCGCTGACACCAATCCAGATCCGCTCCTCATCAAGGATAACATCGCCCCCCTCAATTGAGTCGATCATAATCTCCATGTGGGCCATATTGTTTTCAACGAGGAACTTTTTTAAATAAACAGTTTCTCGTTCACGTAAATCTGTTGCCATTTGACTTACAATTACCTGCGTACCAATCGTCACACCAATATCTCGAGTAAATACTTGCTCATTCAATTCTGATCTAGGCTCAATCTCGATCACTTCAACCCGATGATCGCGCATCACTTTTTGAAAATAACGATGCTGTTCTAATGCCTTATCGATATCAATGTTCGAATCTTGATAATGTTTCTGTGTTTCATTAATCACCTCTTCAATTCGCATATGTGTTGGTGGCGTGACAATCACTTGCTTTAGCCGATCATACTCATTATGACAAACTATCTTGTGCGCTAATTTCATTATTTTCCCCCTGCTAGAAAACTCTTTTTGCCATTATAACAAACATTTTTTATTTGTCTGCTCGATAAAATCTAGTGTTTGCTTGTTATTGCATGAATATTCGAAAAACTTTTCTAATTATACAACCATGACAATGCGAGAGGGAATTTTTGAATATATATTCAGAAAAAATTATTAAATTTTTGATCAAAAAAAGACACCGCTATGCGATGCCTTTTTATAATTATCCCTTTTTCACAACAATTTCTTCTTCCACTAATTCAACGACAATCTCTGCCACCTCTGACTCATCTAATAACAAATCAGTGATCCCGTCTTCGACTGTTTCTTGAATCACCCGACGCAACGGACGGGCGCCAAAGTCTGGATTGTAACCTTTTTTCGCTAAAAATTCTTTTGCCTCATCTGTAATGGAAAGCTGATAATTCTGTTCATTTAGATGTGCAATCAGTTCACCAAGCATCAGATCGACAATTTCTACGAGCGCGTCTGTTGATAATGGCTTGAAATTAATAATGGAATCAAAACGGTTCAGGAATTCTGGTTTAAAGAAGTCCTTCAAGTTTTCTAATGTTGACACAGCTTCATTTTGATCCTTATTAAAGCCAACTTGGATTTCTTTAAAACTTGTTCCAGCATTACTCGTCATAATAATGACCGTATCCTTAAAGCTAACAGTTCGCCCATGTGAGTCAGTCAAATGACCATCCTCCATGATTTGCAAGAACATATGCTGGACATCAGGATGCGCCTTCTCAATTTCATCTAGTAAAACTAAACTATACGGGTTGCGGCGTACCTTTTCTGTTAATTGACCCGCTTCTTCATGACCTACATAGCCCGGTGGCGAGCCAATAATTTTCGATACAGAATGTCTTTCCATATACTCACTCATATCTAGGCGAATTAGTGAGTCCCTTGTGCCAAATAACTCCTCAGCTAAAACTTTTGCTAACTCAGTTTTTCCAACACCTGTTGGTCCGACAAATAAAAATGACCCGATTGGACGAGCAGCTACTTTTAAACCAGCTCGGCTTCGACGAATTGCTTTAGCAACTTTATCGACAGCATGATCTTGCCCAATCACCTTAGTCGCTAATTGTTCAGCTAAATCACGCATTTTAGATTGCTCATCAGCTTGCATTTTCTGAACAGGAATACCCGTTTTTTCTTCAATGATTTGCTGAATATCTTGAATCGTTACTTCTGACGAAGGCGTATCCTCAACCTCTTTCAGCTGATTCTCAAGCTTTAACTCCTCATGACGTAAATGAGCAGCTGTTTCGTAGTCTTCAATCTCAGCAGCCTCAGCTTTTTTGACAGCAATTTCTTCTAAGCGTGTTTCAATGACTGATTTATCTGATTCAGCATGTAACAGATTTAAACGTGCACCAGCTTGGTCGATCAAATCAATCGCTTTATCTGGTAAGAAACGATCTTGAATATAGCGCTTTGATAATCGAACTGCTTGCTCAATCACTTCATCACTATAGCTAACATTGTGAAATTTTTCGTAGCGATCCTTAATCCCTTGTAAGATTTGAACCGCTTCATCCGTTGTCGGCTCTTTAACAATGATCGGTTGCAAGCGACGCTCAAGTGCAGCATCTTTTTCAATTTGACGATACTCCTTCAATGTTGTTGCACCAATTAATTGTAATTCACCACGGGCAAGAGCAGGTTTCAAAATATTCCCCGCATCCATTTGTGAACCTTCGGCAGTCCCAGCACCAACTAAGAGGTGAATTTCATCAACAAATAAAATTACATCTTTTCGGTCTTTTAATTCTTGAATTAATTGATTCATTCGCTCCTCAAACTGACCACGAATCCCGGTATTCGCAACCAAAGAAGCAACATCTAACAAGTACAATTGTTTATTTTTCAACTTGTTCGGAACTTGTCCTTCAATAATTTTTAACGCTAAGCCTTCTGCAATTGCAGTTTTCCCAACACCTGGTTCACCAATTAAAACAGGGTTGTTTTTATTGCGTCGGTTCAGCGTTTCAATCACTTGTTTAACCTCAAGATTACGACCAATAACCGGATCAATCAAACCATTTTTGGCGGCATCTGTTACATTTCGGCCTAACTGATCTAATAGACCAGCGCCACCTCGCCCCGATTTTGTTTGAACCCGTTGGCCTTGTCTCGGCTTCGCACCAGATGAAAATTCATTGAAGCTGAAATCACCGTTATTGCCAAAGAAGTTCGAAGGGTTGATTGAGTCTTGTTTTATTTCATTGAAGCAAGATTGACAGACATGGAAATGTTCCACGTGTTGATTCATACGAAGGGTTAAGTTAACTGTTGCAGGATCTGTTTGACACTTTTGACATTTCATCATTATTATCCTCCTTTTAATTGTTTGACTATTTTTGACCTTTGATAATTTTATTATACTTTGACCTTCTTTGACTTTCAAGTATTTTGCTTAATTTTCTTCAAAAATCTTAATGAATTTTTACAGACGCCACCTTTATTCCTGTGGTATGATAGACATAACAATAGGAGGCGATTTAGATGAAATGTAAAATTCAAATCCAACAGAAACAAGCCACTTTAACAGTCAAACGATTAATCCAGTTTCAAAATTGTCAATTAATCGAGGCCTATGGTCGTTCTGGACAAGCCTATTATTTAATTTTTCACAAAGAACGTTACATCAACACACTTAAAATAGTTGATTTGAATCCAAACTCGTTCATTGCAACAGCGATTAAACACGGTCTAATTGTCACCTCACCTCACCATGCGATCGATTCACTCATTCATGATCGAATATTTTCCTGTCTACCACTGAAAAAAATGATTCAAACCATGTCACAAAATATGAAACAACTCGAACAAATCATCATACTCGCTTACTTTGACCATGCCATCAGCCAAGAAAAAATCAGCAAGCTTTTTATTGAATGTTTCCGTCAACACCGACGAGACGGTCAGCTTCAACTCGCCTTTCAAGCCATCTCAACATTAAAGAACTATCAACCTGACAATCAATTTGCACATGACATATTAGCAACACTAACATTCCAAGGTTATCAACTCGAACAAAAAGAGGTCTTTGCTTACACCCCCTTAGACATTGACACACTGGAATCCATTTTTTTATCAAATAATCGCGAACTCGAACGAGGCATCTTAGCAACAACTCAACTGTTAAATGGCTTTTCCGAACACTATTGGCAACTTTTTTTACCAACATTAATGCCATTCCCGGCTGAAATTCGTACCAAAACAATGCTTCAACTTTTGCGTCAACAACCAAATTTAATTGACAGCAAAGCTTTTTCAGATACTTTACTTAAAAATGCAGACTCAAAAAATTATCTCAAAACGGTTTTAGCTGAAAAATTTCCTCACCACGTTCAGGCTCAGCCATTTATCAAACATTTGGCTCAGGTTGATCAAGCAACTCACTTATTAATTTTTAATCAACACCAAGAAAGTTTTATCAAACGGATCGATCGGTTCGAACTCGAAGCAAAAGAAAAAGCGACTCGAATGATTATTGAATCAGCTTTCAAAGACCATTCAATTGATCAAATTCTCAACTGGTTAGCTAAATTTAATGATCGATTCTCATTTACCAAACAATTACAAATGATTAAACAACTCGAAGAAAACCCAGATCAACAAGAAAAGCTTGCTGATATTTATCAGAAATTTAATTACCTCGCTGGTGCAATCGACTGTCTGAAGTGGGAAATTGAATTACACCCAACTAATGAAACACTGTTTAAAAAATTAATCGATTTATTGAAAAAAACTGGTCAAGACGAAGAAGCCGATGCATACCAAGAACAACGCATCCACCAAATGAAATACTTAAACTAAATTCATTCTTTTTAAGATTAAAACTAACTAAAGAGTGGTATAGCTACTTTAATAGACAAAAGCAGGTGACGCAAAATGATTAAATCTAACCAAGACTATTCAGCACTAATCGATATTGGCTCAAACTCTATGCGACTCGTGATTTATGCAAAAGAAAAATCCGGACGCTTATATGAAGTCGAAAATGTTAAAGCAGTCTCCCGACTATCAAATTATTTAGACAAGCAACAAAACCTCTCTCAAGAAGGAATCAATGTTTTACTAAACACATTAACAAACTTTGCAGAAGTTTTAGCAATCTATCCCTATCAACAATTCGTCTGCATCGCCACAGCAACAGTTAGACAAGCACACAACCGTGATGATCTGATTAAAAAAGTTAAAGATCAATTCGATTGGGATATGGTCATTCTCTCTGAGAAGGAAGAAGCATATTATGGCTATCTAGCTGTCGTGAATTCGACCCCAATAACCGAAGCAATTACGGTCGACATGGGTGGTGGCAGTACTGAAGTAACTTACTTTAAAGATCGTGAAATCATTCATTCACACAGTTTCCCATTTGGAACACTGACATTAAAAGCACTTTATCAAGCTGATTTCTCAGAAAGTAAAAATGCACAAATCATCCATCAATATGTAAAAAAACAATTCCACTCACTGCCTTGGCTCATCGATCGCCACGTGCCTTTGATTGGTATTGGTGGGAGTGCACGTAATTTAGCTCAAATTGACCAAAACGAAAAAGCATACCCAATGGCAGGATTGCATCAATATCAGATGAACTTGTACGATATCAATCGGATCCTTAATTATTTAGTTTCACTGCCGTTAAATAAACGAGAAAAAGTTGAAGGTTTATCGAAGGATCGAGCAGATATTATTATCCCTGCAGTCGAAACATTTAAAACATTATTTGAGACAGTGAAAGCCGATCGATTTATTTTAAGTCAGAAGGGATTACGTGATGGAATTAATTACAGCTGGCTCTTAGCAAATCATGATACAGCGTACTTCCCTAACGTACTTGAAGAAAGCCTTAACGAGCTGGTGATGCGTTATGACTTGAATATGAATCAGATTTCTCACGTTCATTATTTAACCCGACAGTTTTTTGATCACCTCGCCCAAGATCGAGTTAAGGGGTTAACAGACAAAGACTGGTTTTATCTGACGCACGCAATCTATGTCTTTAATTTGGGACAATTTATTGATCCTGAATCAAGTGCACAGCATACGTTTTATTTGCTCGCCAATCAAGCAATCGATGGTCTGTTAAATCATGAAAAATTAAAAATTGCTTTGATCGCATCATATAAAAACAGTGTTACTTTTAACCAATTTGTTAAACCTTTTAAAGGCTGGCTAACAAAGCATGAACAGAAAAAATTCAGATTAATTGGGGCATTATTAAAGTTTACTTATGCGTTAGATGCAACGAAACGTCAAGTTATCAAAAAGATTGAGATAAAGGTAAAGAAAAAGGAAATTAAATTAAAACTATATTATCAGAGAAATCCAAGTGCAGAATCATATCAAGCAGAAAAACAAAAGAAACATTTAGAGCAAGTACTAAAAAGAAAAATAGTCCTTGAATTTATTGAGCTTGATCAATAAGTCAAATTGTCATCTCTAGGAGGGAGCCTATGGAACAGAGAACGATAGAAGCATTGTCATATGATAAGCCAAACTATTTCAATAATCGTGAAATTAGCTGGTTACGATTTAACCAACGCGTTCTTGAGGAGTCAATCAATCCAAATAATCCAATTTTAGAACGTTTACGTTTTATTTCAATCTTTTCTTCTAATTTAGATGAATTTTTTATGGTTCGAGTGGCTGGGTTAAAAGATCAAATGCGTGCCAATTTTAATCAACCCGATAACAAAGCGGGTATGACAACGATGGAGCAGTTAGCTGCAATCAGTCAATTAAATCATCAGTTAGTTGACTATCAACATGAGCTCTATCAACAACAAACTGATCATTTGGAAACTGAAGGGATTTACATAAAATCAATTGAACAGCTAACAGAGGAACAACAAAATTGGTTGAAAAATTATTTCTCTGAACACATTTTCCCAATTTTAACACCGATTGCGATTCATTTATATCAACCTTTTCCATTGCTTGCGAATCGGTCCTTAAATATCGCTGTTCGCTTAGATGATTCAGCAGATGAACAAGATAAATTGACGATCGTTCAAGTACCTGAACTGATTACTCGAACAATACAAGTCGGTGACAGCAATGAATTTGTTTTTTTAGAGGATTTAATCATATATTATATCAGTCTACTTTTTCCAGATCAGGAAATTAAATCGACAACCGTATTTCGAATTACACGTAATGCAGATATGACAATTCATGAAGAGGATGCCCGTGATTTGTTAGCGGCGATTGAATCTGAGCTTCACAAAAGAGAATGGGGGGCTGTTGTTCGACTAGAAGTAGTAGAAGAGCACGCTGACCAAAATGTGATCGAGTTTTTAAAGAGGATCTTTGACATCCAAGAAGATGATATCTATTTACAATCCGTACCGCTTGACTTTACCTTTTTAGATCACTTTTATCATCAAATAAAAACAGGTTTTCCTGACTTAATCTATCAAGAAGTTCAACCGCAGTTAACAAATGAAATCATTCATAACAAATCAATCTTGGATCAAATTCTAAAACATGACATTTTACTTCATCATCCTTATCAGTCGTTCGAGACAACAATTAAGCTTCTGGCTGAGGCTGCCCGGGATCCTAACGTGTTAGCGATTAAACAAACACTGTATCGTGCGAGCAAACGTTCATCGATCATAAAAAGTTTAGAAAAAGCCGCTTTAGCTGGTAAACAAGTGACTGTGCTCGTTGAATTAAAAGCACGCTTCGATGAGAAAAATAATGTCCAATGGGCGAAAAAGCTTGAGCGAGCAGGCTGTCACGTGATCTACGGAATCAGCGGTTTAAAAACACATAGTAAAATCTGTTTAATTGTTCGCAAAGGGGAGGCAAAGATTGAGCGCTTTGTTCACTTATCAACTGGCAATTATAACGAACAAACAGCGACACTTTATACAGACTTATCGTTGATCTCTGCTCGTGAAGAATTAGTCCGCGATGCGACTCACTTCTTTAATTATTTAAGTGGTGCAACAAATTTACCACAATTAAATGCTTTATCAGTTGCTCCGGATTTGATGCTAAATGACTTTTTAGCACTAATTGACAATGAAATTGAACATCAAGAACAATTTGGCACGGGACGAATCATTGCAAAAATGAATGCCTTAACAGATAAATCAATCATTTTGAAACTATACCAAGCTTCACAAGCGGGTGTCAAAATCGACTTAATTGTTCGAGGGATCTGTTGCCTGAAGCCAGGAATCCCAGGTGTAAGCGAACAAATTCGTGTTCATAGTATTGTTGGACGATTTTTAGAACATAGCCGAGTTTATTATTTTTACAATAATGGTACTGAAAAGTATTATCTTTCTTCCGCTGATTGGATGACGCGTAATTTGCAGAGACGGATTGAGCTATTGTTTCCGATTTTGCAAACAAACCACCAAACACGGATCAAGCAAATTTTAGAACTTTCTTTAAAGGATAACACAAATCGTCGCATTCAAGACAGTGATGGCTTGTACGAATCGGTTAAACCCGATCACAACAAGCCAATCATCAATAGTCAAGATCTTTTTCGACAATTCGCCTATGAACAAAATGATTAAAACAAAAGCCTAAGGGGAATTTTTTTCTTAGGCTTTTGCTTTGTTACAAATCGATCGCCTTAAGTGGATCATGCACCAAATCATTGATTACTAAGTCATCTAACGATTTAAACGTGTAACCTTGAGCTTTAAGTTCTTTGATTAAATGACTTAATGCCAAAGCATTGTCTTCATTGACAGTATGGAGCAAAATGATCGCCCCCGGATGCATTTGATCAATTACTTGCTGATAAGCTGATTCCCAACCTTTTTTCTGATCACTATGCCAATCAACAAACGCAACCGACCAAAACATGTGAAGATAGCCGAATTCATTCGCCCATTCAATCGTTTGCTCATTAAAAACACCACGTGGGGGCCTTAAATATTGAAGACGCTCGACTCCTGTAATCGATTCAACTGCACGATCTAAATCAGTCAGTTCTTGCCGATATTTTTCTTTCGTTAATTCAGTAAAATCATGATGATGATACGAGTGATTCCCGATTATATGCCCATCCGCTACAATCCGCTGAACAATTTCTGGCGCACTCCTTACATAATGGCCAGTCAGAAAGAAGGTCGCTGGCACACCTTCCTCTGTCAAAACATCCAAAATTCCTTCAGTATATCCTGCTTCATAGCCATTATCAAAAGTTAAATAAACACTTTTCTCACCTGAATCATCCAAATAGTAACCACCATGTTGTTCCAAAATCTCACCGTACTTACCGACTTCAGGTGGTTGATTAGTCGGTCCTTTTTTATAGCCCCAACCGTACGCTTCAATCGTCGATGGAATCAGCAGACTACTAACAATTAATACAACAAAGATTTTTAACTGTAACTTCAAACAATTCACCTACTTTTTTCGTTAGTTTGTCAAATTAATATAAAAATATACAAACGTAAGCGAATTTTTCAATCCTTTAGGACTCAAGCACCGATGTGTTATAATAAATAAAAATTCATATGGGGGATATGAAATGAATATCAGTTTGGAGCAAGTTAGCAAAATAGTTGCTGCCATTTTTGAAACGCGGATTGCTAAGATTATTATTGGTGGTTTAATTATTTTGTTTATTATGCTTTTTCTGCAGCGTGTCGTACGTTCAATCTTCAGAAAAGGCCGCTTATTAGATGCAAATGAATCGAATACAATGATTTCATTAATTAATTCGATTATTAAATATGTTGCCTTAATCGGTTTTCTCTTTTATTTTTTAACCGTTTTTGGGATTCGAATTGGCAGTATGCTTGCTGGTGCAGGTGTACTCGGGATTGTGATTGGTTTCGGTGCCCAAAGTTTAATCCAAGACCTATTAGGTGGGCTCTTTATCGTTTATGAGAAACAATTAAAAACGGGTGATTATGTAATCATTAATGATCTTCACGCCGGAACTGTTGAAGCAATTGGCTTTCGAATTCTAAAAGTAAGAAAGTGGTCAGGTGCATTATTATCGATAAATAATGGCCAGGTTCAAACAATTGAAAATTACAATGAAGGTCGAATGCGTATAATTGAAAAAATTACAACAAGTTTTCAGCAAAATCCGCAACAAACAGAGCTCGTCTTGGAACAAATTTGTTCTGCACTTAATCGTGAACTCGGTGATCAATTAATTAAGGATATCACTGGTGAGCCAGTTGAGCCGTTCAAATATATTGGGATGGCGTCAACGAATGAGGATTTTCGTGGTTTTAGTTATTATATTGTTGGGCTTTGTGATGATGCGACATACTGGCAAACCGCACGTGATACGAGAGGCATTATCGCTAAATACTTATACAACCACAAAATTAAAATGCCTGAGCAACATGTTTTAACCAGAAACTTTGAAGAAAATTAAATGAAACTGCCTGCTTTGAATTATGATCAATGCAGGCGGTTTTTTGTTGTTTATACATCTGCATTTCACATCCCACAAATTGGGTTGTGGGCGATTTCCTGATATTTGTAGGCGAAATTTCAAGTTTGCGGGCGAACGCACAGTCATTGTGGGCGAAATTTTACTTTTATGGGCGAACGCACAGTCATTGTGGGCGATCGCCCGCAAATTTAGAAAAGATCACTTCAAATGAAAAGCTAAGTGGTTTTGAATGGGTAACCAAGTCGTTAATTGTTCTTCAACAATGTTTTTGATTTTTAATTCTTGTTTTCTACCTGTCATCGTCAAATATACTTCACCATAAGTAATTGTTCCTGTTTCTTTAACAGCTGCTGCATATGCCTCTAATCGATCAGCACCCGAATCATTTCTTATTGGCAGTTGTTTATTCGTGTTCGCCCCAAAATGAGCTTCAAAATCAATCGGCCACTGAATTCGTTCCCTTGCGTTAGCTAATATCATATTTTGAATTTGATCATTATCGCTAACTTTATTTTGGATGCCCCCACTAATTAAACGATTCTCTTCTTGTACATATGTCGGTTTACTTGATCCGATAAAATTATCATTGATCTTTTGATACGCCCAATTGACCGATGACTCTATTGATTGATAAGAGAGGGGCCAACGACCTAAATAGACTTCACTAGAATAGCCAAAAGCAAAGATCGATCGATTGACTTCAGTTGCATTTAACTGTTCGATTAGATTTGGATTTGTTATATCTAAGTCGACATTATCCAACCATTTTTCTGTTAGTTCTGTTGCTTCGACTTCAATTAGATCTCGACTTGTTTGTTTAGCTGTATTTTCAGTTTCAATTGATTGAACATGTGATGGAATCTGTTCTGGAAGCATTGTCGTCAGATCAACCTCAGCTGTCACTTCCACACTCAAACAAAAAAAGAAGATTAAAGCTACAAAATACCTCATGATCATAACTCCTTTAATTAAATTTTTTGTTAGTTTGCTTCACTTTGGATTTTTTATGTGAAATTAAAGTCGATTAATTTGAGCCAATTTTCTGAATAGATTTTCTTTTTTTTACACTTCAGTATTGATTGTCTTTTTTAAGAAAAGGATATACAGTAAGATAGGGATTATTGATTAGATGTATGGAGGTTGAACAATTTGTTTTCAGTTCGTTCGAGGTTTTGGGTATTAGTTAGTTTTGTCATGATGTCAGGTTTTTCCCAAGGGATGTTATTACCCTTGCTCGCAATTATTTTAGAACAAAATGGCGTTTCTTCTTCAGTAAATGGTCTTCATGCGACTGGATTATATATCGGCGTTTTAATTGCCTCTCCGTTTATGGAAAAGCCTTTGCAAAAATTTGGCTACAAACCAATCATCCTAACTGGTGGGTTGCTAATGTTTATCGCTTTATCACTCTTTCCAGTTTATCACTCAATCATTTTTTGGTTTGTGCTTCGGTTGTTAATTGGGATTGGCGACCAAATGGTTAACTTTTCGGCACAAACTTGGATTACATCAACGACTCCTGCCAATAGACGGGGACGAACAATTGCTTTATATGGGCTCTTTTTTAGTCTAGGATTTGCGTTTGGTCCATTGATGTCGCGCTTCCTTGAAATTCATGAAAGTCTCCCATTCATCATTGCAGCTAGCCTCTGCTTACTTGTTTGGATACTCGTTTGGTTTATTCGAAATGAGTTTGTTGCAGACAGTGATGAAATCGATAAACTTCAGACAACCTCAACAGTTCAGCGTTTTGTAACGACAACAAAACTTGCTTGGATTGCACTACTTGGTCCGTTAACATACGGGATTTTAGAAGCACTTTTACATGGGATTTTCCCAATTTACGGTCTGAGAATTGGTCATGATGTCGATATGATTTCTTTAATTATCCCGTTTTTCTCACTATCAACATTATTCACCCAAGTTCCACTCGGAGTATTAGGTGATCGAATCGGTCGACAAAACTTATTAGCAATTGTAACTGGAATTGGTGCAGTTATTTTCCTAGTAGGTGCACAATTTGAACAATCTGTGATCGTGTTAATCGGTACATTTGCATTCTCGGGCATGTTACTCGGTTCATTATTTTCAATGGGTGTGTCGTATATGGCTGACATCGTGCCACGACAACTACTTCCAGCAGGGAATATTATGTGTGGTATCTCATTTAGTCTTGGGAGTATTGCTGGTCCTAACTTAGGTGGTTTGTTTATTGACATTTTCCCCAATCTGTCATTTTTCTACATGATCGTTATGATCCTAGCTGTCTTATCAAGCTTATTTTTCTTAAAAAGAAAACCGATGCTAAATTCATAAAAAACTGGAGTATGACACGATTAGAGTGCGTTTTTTTAAAAAAATCAAGCAACTCTATCTAGTCCATACTCCAGTTTTATTAATTGACAAATCGATTGAAATACCCTTCAAAGCGATCTTGAATAAAAGCAATTAAAGAACATAATGGCCAATAAATTAAAGCAACGAGCAAATACATCGTCATCGTATCATACGACCTTCCAGCCGCAATTTGTGTTTTTTGAAATAACTCTGGCACAGTAATAACTGCGGCTAGAGATGTTGCTTTAACAAGATCCAGAAACACATTCGTCAATGGTGGAATCGCAATCCGTATTGCCTGAGGTAAAACGATCCCCATCAGCGTACTTCGATAACCTAGCCCCAATGAATACGAGGCTTCCCATTGGCCATGATCAACACTGCTTAATGCAGAGCGATTCACCTCAGCAATGTAAGCCGCACTGTTGAGTCCAAAACCAATTATCGCTGATTGAAAAGCAGTGAACTCCAAACCGACAGCCGGTAAACCAAAATAAATTAAAAAGAGAAAGACGAGCATTGGTGTCCCACGCATAAATGAAATATATACCCGTGCTGGCCACCTTAGAATCTTTTTCTCAGATCGTCGCGCTAAAGAGATGAACAAGCCTAATACCATTCCAATACCCATACTAATAAAGGAGACATAAATCGTCATTGGTAAGCCTGATAAAATCAATGGTAAATTTTCAATTGCTAGCTGGGTATCAAAAAAAGCTAATGTCATCTCGTAAACGCTCCTTTAAATTTCTATCTAGATTATAAGTCTAACCCTTCAACAACTTCAATCTCTTGATCTTTTTGGATCGATGCATCTTCTTGATAAAATTCAATCGCAATTTCAGTTAATGTCCCATCTTCACGCATTTCTGCTAGCGCACCATTAATCGCTTCTGTTAGCTGGTCTTCACCTTTTTTAATCACAACGGCTTGTTCACTTGGGTGAAAAGCGATATCTGGATGAACCGTTAAATCAAAGTCAGGGAATGCAGCAACCCCAAACGTCGTTAAATAATAATCGTTGACAACGACATCCGTACGACCTGTTGAAACATCACGTAAGTAAGCTTCATTATTGGCATTTCCGTAAGTGACGACTTCCGCTCCGTAATGCTCAGCTATTTGGCTATAAATCGTTGTCGCTCCACCGCCAGCCTTTTTCCCCTCTAAGTCTTCTAATGACTCAATTCCTGAATGATCACTTTCTCTAACTGCCATTACTGCATGCGAATATTTATATGGATCTGAAAAATTAAATTGTTCCTTACGTACTTCTGTTGCTTCAATATCATTCATCGCTAGATCAACTCTGCCACTATCAATCGCAGGTAGCATACTGTCAATCCCCATGATTTCAAAATTAATCTCCAAACCAAGACGATTGGCAATTTCTTTCGCTACCTCCACGTCATATCCCGTCAGCTCATCATTCTCATCGTAAAATGATGCGGCAATCAACGTTCCAGAAGTCGCAACCGTAATTTCACCAGCTTCTTTAATTTCGCCCCAAAGACCTTCATCGACTGCTTCAGTTTCTACAGCTACTTCTGGATCAGCCGACGTGTCATCTGTCTTTTGATCAGCATCTGACTGGTCTCCCCCACAAGCAGCTAAAAATAATGCAACTGCTAACAACATGATTAATGTAAACTTCTTTTTGAACATTTTAATTCCCCCTTAATTTTGAGTTATTCTATCTGGTTTATACAATATCAATTCTTTAAATTGAAAGCAAGGAAAATGCTTAACTGTATTATAAAAAAATCAACCTTCTGTTATATAACAAAGTTTAATGTGATTAATTTTTATAAAAAAACAGTGTAGACTTTAGCCTACACTGTAGTTGGTCAGTTAAGTTTTTAATCGACCCCGATGATCTGCAACCATTGCATTGATCTCTCCACCTAAAATAATAATGATACCTGAAATATAAAACCATAACATTAAAATGATCACACCACCTAAACTACCGTAAGTGGCTGCATAGTTGCCCATCGTATTGACATAAAGTGAGAAACCATATGACGATACCTGCCAACCGACAGTTGCAAATAAAGCGCCCCAGATCGCATCTTTAAAGTAAACCTTCGCATTCGGTGCCATCTTATATAAATAAAGGAAAACAACGAAAAAGATTGATGAAGAAATCACCCATCTTAAACCATTCCAAACCGAAATAAATTGCTCACTTGCACCAAAGAAAGAAAAAATATAAACACCAATCATTCTACCGAAAACAGGCAATAGCAATGCAACGACAATTAACAGTAAGACGGATAGTAATAATGAAATCGCAATTAACCGTCCTAGGATAAACGAACGATTTTCTTCAACGTCATACGCCTTATTTAATGCACGCATAATTGCATTAATCCCATTTGAAGCTGACCAAATCGTACCGATAATTGCAATTGAAAGTAATCCACCACCACTAGAATCCATCGTTTCAAAGAGAAAGTTCTCAATCAATTGCATGGCTTCTACTGGAATATAGGCACTCATCATTTCAAGTAACCTTAAATAATCAATCGGCAAATAACTCGCTAAAGCAACGATAAAAATTAATAAAGGAAATAGTGAAAGCAAGAAGAAATAAGACAATTGAGCCGATAAACTCGTTACTTCATCTTCTGAAAATCGTCTAGCAAATTCAATGACATGCTTTTTTATCGGATTAAAATTTAACTTAGCCATAAGTATATCTCCATTCTATTTGAGTCTACTCATCTGCTTATTTAAATTTAATTAATTCAATTAACTCTTCTAGTTGACTGGCAAAATGATAAATCGAAGCTAACTTTTGATGAGCTAACTTAAAAGTCTGTTCAATTCTTCGTTCAAACAAAAGTGATGATTGATATGGGCTCAACATCAATTGCTGACTTTTCTTTTCGGCAAAAATTGTTGGCTCTTCGTTGGAACGATTTCTGTTCATTTTAATTGTAGCGATAAGAGTGCATACACAAACAACAACTGGAACTAGTTTTGTTCTACGATCATTCTTCACTTATGTCACGACTCCTTAGATTTTCTCTTCAGTTCGAATCGATTGTAATAGTGCTTGGCAGCCTGCTTCGACCAATTCATACGTTTGATCAAAGTCTCCCGTATAGTATGGGTCGGGAATATTTTTAATCGATGCATTTTCAACAAAATCCATTAACCGGATCATTTTAGCTTGTGTCGTTTGCTGTTGAATATGCTCAAGATCGATTAAATTTTGCTCATCCATTGCAATAATATAATCAAACTGATTAAAGTCTGACGGAGTGATTTGTCTTGAGTATATGCCTTGGAATGGGAGTTTATATTCGTTTAGTTTCTTTTGTGTTCCCTCATGTGGCGCTTTTCCCTCATTCCAATCACTTGTCCCCGCAGAATCAATGATAAATTTGTCTGATAGACCTGCTTCGTTAACTAGATTTTTAAAATAAGCTTCTGCCATTGGTGAACGGCAAATATTTCCTAAGCAAATGAATAATACCTTTATCATATCTATTCCACCTTTTCTACATTAGTACACCTATTATAACAAAATATCGATAGGAAAAAGACCTAACCACGTTTTGAGACGGGATTAGGTCTTTATTTACTTAAAAATATCTATGCCATTTTTCCGAAAATGACCGATTCAAGTTCACTTGCTGGTACGGGTTTACTGAAATAGTAACCTTGGTAATAGTCGCATTGATTGTCTTGCAAGAGGTGGAGAATTTCTTTTTCTTCAACGCCTTCTGCAACTACCTTTAGACCAAACGTATGGGCAAGCTGGATCATCGCTTTAACAATTTCAGCACTACTTTGCTCAGTGAGCGAGCTTCTAATAAATGATTGATCAATTTTCAAATAGTTAATTGGAAATTTTTTTAAGTAACCAAATGATGAGTACCCCGTACCAAAATCGTCGATAGAAAATGTGATCCCCATGCCACGTAATGTATTCATCGTCTCGATACAATCTTCCGTATTTTCCATTACACTATTTTCGGTAATTTCAATTTCCAAATATTTCGGATCCATCTTTGTTTCTTGAATAATTTCCATAACTTGATTTACAAAATCAGGTCGTTGAAGTTCGATTGCCGAAACATTGACAGCAATCCGAATTGGATCAAAGCCTTGATTTACCCAAGTGAAATGCTGTTGGCAAGCTTCTCTAATGACCCACTCTCCAATCTGTGTAATCACTCCCGTTTCCTCAGCGATTGGAATAAAAGTTGCCGGTGAGATTGGGCCTTTTTTCGGGTGTGTCCAACGAATGAGTGCCTCTAAACCAGTCACTTCACCCGTAATCACATTTATTTTTGGTTGATAGTGCAAACTAAACTCATCATACTTTAAAGCCTTACGAATATCCGATTCAAGCAAAATAACTTCCTGATACATTTCATCCATTTTTATCGTGTAAAAGAGCTTGCCGTTCCTTCCATTTATTTTACAATAGTGAACGGCAATACTCGCATGGTTAATCAATTCTTTTTCATTCCAGGCATCAACACCATAGTAACTAATACCAATTGAAGATGTGACAAAAAATTCGTGACCTAGGATCGAAATGGGTTGCTTTATTTGAGCCAACGTCTGTTCACTCATCTGTTTGACACCTTGAATCGACAATTCCAATATCAAACAGAACTCATCCCCACCGTAACGATAAACTGAACCTTTTTCACCAATTACGGATTGAATGCGCTTTGAAATGATTTCAATTACCTGATCCCCAACCGCTTCTCCAAGTGTGTCATTAATATACTTGAGACGATCAATATCACAATAAAGCACGGCAAATGGGCGTTCCTGACCATGTTGAACAGCTACTTTCAAATCCTCTCGAAACTTCGCACGATTCGGTAATTTCGTTAGCGTATCATAATAAGCTAATTGTTCGGCCCTAGCCTCTGCGCGTTCAAGTGATGATATATCAACAGATGATCCGACAACTTCAATCACTTCATCATTTTCAAAAACCGGTGACAGCATTGTGTAAAGCGTTAGTTGCTCAATTCGATGTTTAAAAATAACCTCTTGCCCAGTAAATGCTTGTTCAAAGTATCCAGTAATTTTAGTTGCATCATTACTGAAAAAAATATCTTCAATAAATTTGTATTTTAACTGTTGTGTCGTCACTTTTATTTTTTGTGCAAGTTTTCCTTCAAATAAACGAAAACAATATTTCCCCGTTTCTTTATGTTGTTGGACACGAAAAGTTAAGTTCATTAGCTGACTAAATAATTTACGATAGTCACCCTCTAGTGATTCAATCAAGTGCTTATCGACGTACTTCACATCACTAATGTCTGTGCGAAACACCAAATAAGCTGTGTAATTCCCTCTCTCATCAGCAATTGGAATAATATTCGTACGAAACCAGAAGATTTCGCCCGATTTCGACTGGGTACAAATATCCCCAGTCCACGTCTTTCCTTTTCTGATCGTATCCCACATCTCTTGATAAAAATCAGGTTGATGCACGCCAGCATGAAGAATTCGATAATGATGTTGGAGCAATTCTTCTTTTTGATAACCAATTTTTTTACAAAACTGATCGTCTATGTATGTAATATAACCTTCATCATCCATAACGAGTACTTGAAAAGTATCGCTCATCTGTTCAACAATTGGATTTGGTAGATGAAAGTGTGTGTTGATGTACTCGTATAAATCTTTGATCGTTTCAGTTTCTAATCCATTTGTTGTTTGGCACTCAATTGCATCAATTAATTGTTTTATTTTATGATTAGTGTCAAAGCTTCCAATCCCATTCAACGTCATTATGTCACCCTTCTACAATCTCTAAGTTGTTATGTTATGTTATGTTCTGTTTTTGTTTGTAGCCATAATATCGGTTATAATTTGTTCAAGTTTAGCTGCTAATTGATTGTGTTTCATTTCTTGATATTCTTCTGGATAAATTGGGTCAGCAACGGTTAAAGTAAACTTAGCTGGTTTAAATCGGTTGTTGTTTTTTTCAAATGCATCATATGTCCCATCAATTGCCAGCGGAACGATAGGTACTTCAGCACGCGTACCTAGTCGCAAGCTCCCTGATTTAAAGGGTTCAATTTTTGGTCCTTCTCCTCTCGTTCCTTCAGGGAAGATGACCATTGATTGACCTTGTTTTAAGCTTTCGATTCCATCGTCAATGACTTTTAAAGCAGCACGTCGATTTGACCGATCAATAAAGACACATTTTAATTCCATCATCCATTGATTGATGATCGGAAGTTTCTTTATCTCCTTTTTAGCGATAAATCCAATTGGTTTTTCTAAGTAGCCCAATAATAATAGAATATCAAATAGTCCCTGGTGGTTGGCTACGAACAGAACGGGTTGATCAGGAATTCGCTCGATACCTGTCACTGAGACAGTTGTTTTAGTTTTTTTAATCACTTTTCGGGAAATGCGAGCAGGGGTTTTAAAAACCTGTTTTGCCTTGTCAGGATAGGGGGCATTCGGTATTCTTTTCACTTGGCGTAATCTAGGGAGACTACCAACGACTTGTATCATGGCATAAAGATAAATCCAAAGCGTTCTCATAAAATTACCTCTTCCTCGAAACAGCATTTTTAATTATTATATACGATTTTTCGACAATTAGCGAGATCAGAAGATAAATATTGTCTAGTACTTTTTACTTTTGCTCTTTGATAAACATTCATGATATAATATCTCACATTACAAAAATGAATTTTTATCATACTTTTATTGAATGAGTATTTGGGGAATACATTCTAAAGTTGATCAGTTTAAATCATTTGAAACACGAATCAGTCATTTAAATATATATGATTGAATTGATTCTCAATATAAAATAAATTTGTTCCATGAATTCATTTATAACTTAGCGTTTACACTGGAGGAAAATAGGATGTTTAAACACACAGCAATTGGTATTGACTTAGGTACGGCAAATATTTTAGTTTATTCAAAACAAAAAGGAATCGTTTTTAACGAGCCATCAGTCGTTGCGGTTGATACGCAGACAAATGACCTAATCGCAATCGGACACGACGCAAAAGACATGATCGGAAAGACACCAAAAAATATCGCATCTATTCGCCCATTACGAGAAGGTGTGATCGCGGATTATGATATAGCTGCACAAATGTTAAAGGCAATTTTGAAAAAAGCAAGCCGAAAAATCGGACGCACATTAAAAAAACCCGTTGTGATTGTCTGTTCACCCTCAGGCAGTACAGCAGTTGAAAAACGAGCAATTGAAAATGCCGTTAAAAGCTTCGGCGTCAAAGAAGTTCACTTAATCGATGAACCAATCGCTGCAGCAATCGGGGCAGGTCTGCCGATTAGCGAACCGATCAGTAGTGTAATCGTTGATATCGGTGGTGGAACAAGTGAAGTTGCGATCATTTCATATGGTGGAATTGTTACATCACGGTCGATTCGTGTCGCAGGCGATAAAATGGATGAAGAAATCGTTCACTATGTCCGCCAAAAGAATAATGTTTTAATTGGCTATCAAACAGCTGAACGGATAAAAAAAGAAATCGGCTATGCACTGATTGATCATGAGCCAATCTCGATTCAAGTCAGTGGCCGCGACCTTGTGACTGGGTTACCTAAAGAAATTACCGTCACATCTACCGAAGTCCAAGCAGCAATTCGCGAATCACTTGAAAATATCGCAAGCACAATCCATGAAACATTAGAAAATTCTCCACCTGAACTAAGTGGTGATATTGTAGAATATGGTATCACTTTAGCTGGTGGTGGTGCGTTACTTCGTGGGATGGAAGAATGGCTAAAAGGAGAACTATCTGTTCCAGTAAGGGTAGCAGAAGATCCGTTAAACGCAATTGCAATTGGAACAGCTGAATCAATCAAGCAATTAAGTAAATTTAAAAAATTAAACTAACAAAAAGCGTTCCCTACTTTAATTGTAGAGGAACGCTTTTGCTTGTTTAGAGATGAACAGTCATGACTTTCGTTGCGCCTTTTTTCACTTCTTGATCAGCAACTTTGTCAATTGTTTTAATTTCATTTGTAATAACAAATGGTGTAATTGTCTTCGCATGGTGAGCAACATACTCAAGATCTACCGTGACTAATGGATCACCAATTTTGACCTGGTCTCCTTGCTTTACGTGGGCACTAAAGCCTTTCCCATCTAAGGTCACTGTATCTATTCCGATGTGAATTAAGTACTCAATTCCTGCCTCTGATTCAATTCCAATCGCATGCTTGGTCGGAAATAAATTAACGATCTTTCCATTTACCGGTGCAACAAACTCTCCATCTGATGGTTCAATTGCAACACCGTCACCAAGTAGTTTATTCGCAAAGGTCGGATCTGGCGTAACGGACAGATCAACAACTTTACCATTTACCGGTGAAAAAACGTCTTCTTCAGTTACTTTTTCGGTTTTCTTAAATAGCTTTTTTAACATCGACACCCCTCCTAGATAGACTCTTGGTTAGTTATACCCCTTATCTAAGAAAATTAAGCGTCAAGTTGATTCAAAATTTTTGTTAACGCATCAACTTCCTCTTTTGACAGTGTGATGCCCTTGCCCATTTTTTCATGATCTGGTGCCCAGTCTCTTAAATCATATTTTGGGTCACGGTCGTTCCACGATACTAAATTAAGCTCCTTCGTCCAACCTGTTTTTGATTTTGATACGACACCAATCTGCTTGACAATCTCATAATTTACTTTCGCCATTTAGATCTACCTCTCTTTTATAATTAAATTTTTTAGATAAAATTCTACAATGACCAATTTTTTAACGAATCAATCGTATGTGTCGGTTGTACGTCAACGGAATTAAGGTCATCAGCAGTCGTTACACCTGTGAAGACGAGCAATGAATCAATGCCAGCATTAATGCCTGCCAAAATATCCGTTGCATAATTATCACCAACCATTAATGTCTCAGCTTTACTTGTGCCAAGTACCTCCAATGCTTGGTTAACGATGATCGATTCTGGCTTACCAATAAATCGCGGTTCCACACCTGTTGTCACAGATAAAACAGAAATCAATGATCCGGCTCCAGGTAAGAAACCTCGCTCAGACGGTAACGCAACGTCACCATTTGTCGCAACAAATTTCGCCCCACCCCGAATCGCCAACGCACCTATGGTTAACTTTTCATATGTTATCTCTCGATCAAGTCCCATAACAACATAATCGACCTCCTTTTCTGAGATCGTCAGTCCAACCTCTTTGATCGCATCGATTAAACCAACTTCGCCGATAGGAAAAACTCTCGCTCCAGGGTCTTGAGTTGCAATATAACTTGCCGTCGCCATACTCGTTGTGAAGACATGCTCTTCCTCAGCTGGTACGCCCATTCCCCTTAACGTCTCAGCTACGTCACGAGGATGTTTTGTCGAATTATTTGTTAAAAATAAATATGGTACACCTTGTTGATGTAATTGTTTCACAAAATCAACTGCTTCTTGAATTTTTTCCGTTCCATTATACATTGTGCCATCTAGGTCAATTAAATAGCCTTGGTATTTTTTCATCGATGATTTCCCCCTAAGATTAATTGTAAAACTATTTGTTATTTTCTGAAAACATGATAATATAGTACATAACTAACATTGACTAGCAACTCATTCGGATCAAAAGTCCAAATTTATTTATTTAAAACAATGAAAGTGATATGTTATCTATAGGGAATGATAACATATTCTTTTTAAATTTTATATTAAAGAGAGGTAATACAATTCAATGACAGATCAAATGCCTAAAGCCATATTCGTTATTTTCGGTGCTACGGGGGACTTAGCCAATCGAAAATTGTATCCATCACTATACCGTCTATACCGTAATAAAAAACTCTCCAAACAATTTGCTGTTGTTGGTGTTGCTAGACGTCCACTGACAAATGACGATTTCCGTAATAACATTAAGAAATCGATTAAGGAATTTACAGATGACGCGATCGATCATGATGAGTTTGCATCACATTTTTATTACAATCCTTTTGATGCACAAAATTTACCTGAATATAAAAAGCTGAATGATTTTATTAATGAGCTTGATCAAAAGCATCAAACGGCAGGCAATCGCATTTTCTACATGGCGATGGCACCGAACTTTTTTGGTCCAATTGCAGCCAATTTAAAATCAGAAGGCCTAACTGACAATCCAGGTTACACACGCTTAATTATTGAAAAACCATTTGGTCATAATCAAGAAACTGCTGAACAATTGAACGAGCAAATTGGTCAAGCTTTTGCAGAAAACCAAATTTACCGGATCGATCATTATTTAGGTAAGCAAATGGTACAAAATATCGAAATTGTTCGATTCGCTAACGCACTTTTTGAACCATTATGGAATAACCAATACATTTCTAACGTTCAGATCACATCGAGTGAAGTACTTGGTGTAGAAGAACGCGGAAAGTATTATGATGCAAGCGGTGCGCTCCGTGATATGGTCCAAAATCACATACTTCAAATGGTATCACTAGTCGCGATGGAACCACCAGCGAAGTTGAATCCAAATGAAGTGCGCTACGAGAAAACAAAAGTTTTGCGGAGCTTAAGAAAGCTTGAAGCTGCTGAAGTTAATCAATATTTCGTTCGAGGCCAATACGACGTAGGTGAAATTAACGGTGAACCTGTTGATCGTTATCGCGACAGCAGTGGTGTTGAAGAAAATTCAAACACCGAAACATTTGTAGCCGCAAAATTGATGATCGATAATTTCAGATGGGCGGGCGTCCCATTCTATATCCGGACAGGAAAACGAATGAAAAAGAAATCAACTGAAATTGTCATTCAGTTCAAAGACTTACCGATCAACTTGTATAAAGAAAAAGGCGATACGATTGATCCAAACTTATTGGTGATTCGGATTCAACCAGATGATGGGATCAGCCTGCATCTTAATGCTAAGAAAACAGATTATGATACGATGAGTACGCCAATTGTAATGCATTACAATAAAGCAGATGAGGGAATAGAAGATATAGAAGCATATGAAATTTTACTTAACGATTGCCTAAATGGTGATTCAACGAGTTTTGTTCACTCAGATGAAGTGTCATTATCATGGAACTTTATCGATCGAATTACCGATGTATGGGAAAAAGAGCAAGCCGATTTTCCAAACTATACTTCAGGTACAAACGGTCCGCGCGCAGCCGATGAATTACTAGAAAAAGACGGCTTCCACTGGTGGGACGTTCAATAATTGAATAAGATAAGGAGCTAAATGAGATCAGCTCCTTATTTTTTATGTAGATTGCTCTCATGTTGGGAGAAATGCAGACGAGTTGACGAAATACAGACAAGTTCGGTGAAATGCAGACGAGTTGAATGAAATACAGACAAGTTCAGCGAATTGCAGACGAGTTGAATGAAATACAGACAAGTTCAGCGAATTGCAGACGAGTTGAATGAAATACAGACAAGTAGCATGAATTTTGAACATCTACAAAAAATCACGATATGAAGCTGCTTAATTGCAGCCTCATATCGTGACAATAATTTTTAACAAAACTTCCCCACCAACATTGCTTAATCTACAATATTAATCAGGGTTAACTTCAGCAACTAATCGACCAGAAACCTCGCCTTTTTTCAATTTTTCCAGACCTTTTCCAATATCTTCGAAAGGAATCGTTGTAATCTCTGGTTTTAGATCTCCTGCTTGGAAGAAATCATAAACACTAGCGATATCCTTAGCATTACCACCGTTACTTCCTTTAATGGTTAACTCTTTCAAAATAACGTTGTTAACATTTAAATCAAGAGTCGTGTTACCCATTCCAGCTAAAACAATCGTTCCACGGAATGCACTTGCTTCAAGACATGATTCAAATGAACTCTTAAATCCAGCGAAGTCAACAATGACGTCTAATTCTTTATCAGCAAATTCCGCGATATCCTTCGCCACACCATGTGCACCAGATTTTCTCGCAAATTCACGTGCATGTTCAGCAATATCAGCTGCATAAACTTCACAACCAGTGGCAAGTGCCATTTGCAATGCAAATTGACCTAATCCACCAATCCCAACAATTCCAACCTTATCACCTTTTTTAGCTTGTCCAACTTCAAATAAGGCACGGTGAGAAGTCATACCAGCATCTGTTGCAGCAGCTCCTTCGATGAATGAAACACCTTCAGGAATTCTGATCAGCTGATTAGCAGGAACAGATAATTTTGTTGCGTAACCACCATCTCGTTGGTAACCAATTGTTGCTTTTGTTTCAGGGTTGATTGGAACAACACCAACACGATCGCCAATTTCAAAACCCGTTACTCCTTCTCCAAGCTCACTGATAACTCCTGCGGCTTCATGGCCGAAAATAAGTGGAGCTTCCGTAATGATTTCCATCCATGATGCTTCTTCCAGTGCTCCAACATCTGAGTGACACAATCCAGCTGCCTTCACATCTAAAACAACTTCACCTTTCGCTGGCTTTGGATCTTCCTTCTCAATCAATTTTGGAGCTACCCCTGTTTTTGTAAATAACCAACCTCTCATATCAATCTCTCCTTTTTATTTTTCCATCACATAACTATATTAACATATTCACATGAAAATTGTTGTTACATGTCCTTTCGTTCTTTCTTACAGTTCGTCTTTCTCCCATTCCTCTTGCATGACTGGTTCTTTGTTCGACAAATTCCCGCGCATTGGGAATTCAGTTTTTGGCATTAATAACGTTTCTTTGTAATCCATCAAGAAAAACCTCCTTAGTATTTAAATTCTTTCAATATTTTTCAAGCAGTACGACAATCAACAATAA
>DUPD01000063.1 GCA_012838505.1 Bacilli bacterium
GCTGATATTCGTAGGCTACCTTTAGCTTTTAATAACAAAACTAAAAACAGACGGAAGAAAAATTTAATTTTTCTCCGCCTGTTTTATTTTCAGGGTTTTTTTCAGGGGTTATTGGACAGCCCCTTTTTTAATATCAATTTTAAAAATCACCACCATCCGATTACTTTAGGTTATGCAGACGAAAAGCCAAATTGATTAAGTCCATTCAAAACAAGAAGGGAAGCGTTAAGCATGAAAAGTCAATTACCGCAAGTTAGTCACACACTAATTCAAGTCGCACTTGGAGAAAAACCAGCAGACCTCGTTTTAAAGCAAGGCACACTCGTCAACGTCATTACTGGAGAATTAAACAAAAACATTGACGTTGCGATTTCAGGTAACCGAATTGCTTATGTTGGACATGCAGACCACACGATTGGACCAGAAACCGAAGTGATTGATCTCGAAGGTAAATACTTAGCACCAGGCCTAATGGATGGCCATATGCACGTTGAAAGTACGATGCTAACAGTTACGGAATTTGCCCGCATGGCACTGACAAAAGGAACGACGAGTATTTTTATGGATCCACACGAAATGGCGAATGTTTTTGGCAAAGAAGGGGTTCGCCACATGCACGAAGAAGGACGTGAGCTACCATTACATGTATTTACTACTTTTCCTTCCTGTGTCCCTTCAACAGCTGATTTTGAAGATGCAGGTGCAAGTATCACAGTTGCAGATGTTGAGGAAGGGCTCACATGGGACGGTGTTGTCGGCTTAGGCGAAATGATGAATTTCCCAGGTGTAGTCAATCGGGATCCACTGATGCTCGGTGTGATTAATGCCACGCTGAACGCAGGTAAAACTGTCACTGGCCATTTCCCGGACGGGACTGATCAAATGCTTCAAGCTTACCTAGCTTCAGGTGCTGATTCATGTCATGAAACAATCACTCGTGAAAAAGCATTAGAAAAGTTACGTTTAGGCATGCATTTAATGATTCGTGAAGGCTCCGCTTGGCACGACGTTAAAGAACTGGCAAAAGTGATTACGATCGACAAAGTGAATACAGACCAAATTATGCTCGTCACGGACGATATTTACCCGCAAACTCTTGTTGAAAAAGGCCAAGTCAATCATGTCGTTCGTCGTGCGATTGAAGAAGGGATTGACCCAGTCACAGCAATTAAGCTCGCGTCAATCAACACAGCACGCTATTTCAAATTAGCCGACGATTACGGCAGTATCTCACCAGGAAAAGTGGCTGACATGATGATTTTAGATCAATTAGAGTTAGTGGAACCTATGATGGTGATTGCTGATGGAAAAATTGTCGCACAAGATGGCAAATTAATTGTTGATTTGCCAACATATGAGTATCCCGATCACGTTAAAGATTCTGTGCACGTTAAACGGGCAATCAAGCCGAGCGATTTTATTGTCAAAGCTAAATCAAGCACGGATCGTGTGACCGCAAATGTGATAGAAGTGATCGAAAATAGTGCACGAACAAAACGGACTCAATTTGAGTTAGTCGTTGAAGCGGATCAAACAATCGTTTCAGACCTGGACCAAGACGTGATTAAATTAGCTTGTCTCGATCGTCATCACAAATCTGGTGATATTTCTGTTGCTTTTGCCCATGGCTTTAAATTGAAAAAAGGAGCTGTTGCTTCAACAGTCGCGCATGACAGTCATAACTTGCTTGTGATGGGAACTAACGATGACGATATGGCGTTTGCAGCCAATTATTTAGTTGAGCTAGGTGGCGGAATGGTCGTTGTTGAAAATGGTAAAGTATTAGCCGAGGTTCCTTTACCAGTTGCGGGATTAATGTCAGATCAACGAGCAGAAACTGTTGTCAAGCAAGTGAATCAGCTTGATCAAGCATGGCAAGATATCGGATGTCAAATTCATGCACCATTTATGACATTCTCATTAATTGCACTTCCAGTTATTCCAGATATCCGCATCTCTAACCGTGGACTTGTTGATGTTACTAAATTCAAATTCATCCCAGTTATCGAATAATTAAATAAAAGCAGGTGTAGAAAATAATTTATTTTCCGCACTTGCTTTATTGTTTGCACAACAATAAAAGACTATCAAACTCGTTTGCATTTTGTTGAGCTTGTCTGTATTATCGCTAACTCGTCTGTATTTTATTGAACTTCTTATGCATAACCGCAGCGACTTGTGCATAAATCCCCGAACTTGTGCACAATAGCTCCAACTTGTGCAGAAATCCCTGAACTTGTGCACAATACCACCAACTCCTCGTAGATCAAATTCCCCGTGATCCTTGATAACCAATCATAATTAAAAGCGCACTCTTTAGAGTTGTTCTTTAATTAATTTAAATAACATGATAATATGAAAGAAAAGACACGGATTTTGACGATGGAGGAAGAAATATGAAGCGTGGTAGTTTTCAACAGATGAAAGCTTTAAACAAATCAATTATTTTAACAAAAATTTTAAATGATGGGCCAATTTCAAGAGCTCAAATTGCTAAGGAAACTAAATTAACACCCCCCACAGTAGGCACAATAGTTAAGGAGCTAATCGAACAAAAAATGGTGATTGAAGGCAGTCAAGGCCAATCAAAAGGGGGACGCAAACCGACAATGCTCATGATCAATCAAAATGGTCATTATATGATTGGGATTGATGCAGGACCAAGAAATATCGATGCGATCTTAACTGATCTCTCTGGAAAAATATTCACTCACGTTGAAACTCGTTTAACACTTCCGATTACTGAGGATCAATTTTTAGCGAAACTGATTGAAACAGTAGACACCGTTTTACAAAAGAGTTCTCAATATGAAAAAGATATTATTGGTATTGGTGTGGCTATGCATGGTGTTGTTGATGCAGACAAGGGTGAGGCCTTATTTGCACCGAATTTAAATTTAAGACAAATGCCAATCGCATCAATATTATCGACTCATTTCCCTTATTATATCAAGGTTGAGAATGATGCTCGCGTACTCGCTTTAGGTGAAAAATGGTTTGGCCAAGGAAAGAATAGTGAGCGACTTGTTGTCGTTAATATCGGCAATGGTGTTGGTTCAGGGGTGACAATTGATGGTGAATTGTACCGTGGGGAGAGTCATATTGCTGGTGAAATTGGGCATATGACGATTGATCTAAACGGGGAGCAATGTACGTGTGGTAATCGAGGTTGCCTGCAAACATTTATTTCTGGACCAGCGATTGCAAAACGGGCAAATAAAAGGATTGAACAAGGTGATCAGACAAGCTTGACTGAAGTCGACCAAATGACGGCTTTAGCTGTTTTTCAAGCTGCCGAAGCGGGTGATCAAGTTGCTCAAGAGATTTTACATCAAACAGGTACTTATATTGGTGTGGGGTTGATCAACTTGATTCATACATTAAACCCAAGTCAAATCGTTTTAACGGGCGGTGTTACAAAAGCAAAAGATTATCTGATGCCGAATATTAGAACGACGATCAATGATCGTGCGTTAACGACGAGAGCCAAACAAACAATTGTGTCGGTATCAGATCTAGCTGATCACTCAACAGCACTTGGGGCAGTTGCTCTGATCATTGGTGAATTATTTGCGACAAATGGAAAACTAACAAATTAATTAGTAATAATTTCACATGAAAAAAGGAGCTTGATTAAAGCTCCTTTTAACTATGATAACGTTGAAAATGTGAATGTCGTTGTGTGACGATATGCTTCATTCTTCGCAAGTTGAATGCTTGGGAAGCCTGGATAATTTAATGATGCAGGTGTACTTTGTGTTTCTAAACAAACACCAAGATACTTTTCAGATTGACGTTCTTTTAACGTACAAGAATCATCAACACTGTTCCCCGTATATAAAACCATCGCCGGTTGATTCGTCTTTACAGTTAACTTACGGCCACTCTTTGGTTCAGTAACGACAACATTTTCCTCTGCTTTATGGTCAAAAATAAAGAAATGATCATAACCATCACTAGCAACTTTATTTTGTGGGTCCCCCGAATTGACACCATCAACAAGCCTACGTCCATTGGTGAAATCAAAAACGGTATCTGTTACAGGTAACAAGCGTCCCGTTGGAATCAGTTCTTGATCAAGCTCGACAAATTGGCTTGCATCTAATTTTACTTCGTGATTTAAAACGGTTTCTTTTAAGTTACCAGTCAGGTTAAAGTATGAGTGGTTTGTTAATGATAAAATGGTATCTTGATCAGAAAATGCCTCATAATCAATTGTAAATGCATTATCATTTGTCAACGTATATGATACTTTATACTTGATCGTTCCCGGATAACCAGCGTCACCATCTA
>DUPD01000064.1 GCA_012838505.1 Bacilli bacterium
GACATTAGAGTATCGTTGGTGGATTTGGTTGCCGGCTGCGATTTTAATTTTCTTACTCATGCTTAGTGTCCGTAACATTGGTGAGGCACTAAAAAGAGCAACAGACGCAAGACAGCGTCGAGGTTAATTTTTAACATAAATAAATAGAGAAAAATTGTGCATAGATAAATAGAAGGCACAAGATCACAAAATAAAAGGGATGTCATACAAAATGATAAAAAGCAACTTGAGAAATTTTCTGGCAGTTGTTCTATTAACTGTGTTATTTATTCTGACTGCATGTGGCGGTGGCGGATCGGACGATGAGATTTTTTCAATTGATGATTTCGAACAAATTAAAACAAATGAAGATGAAGCAATTGAAGGTGGAACGATTACCCAGGGGAATCTGTTACACTTGTTAAGAACGAAGATTATTGGAGAGGTGTGCCTAACCTTGATGGTGTAACTGTTCGTGTTATTAACCCGAACGTTGTTGTTCAGTCGATTCAAAATGGCGAAGTTGATCTAGTCAGCACATTCCCGAAAGATTTATCAAACGTGCAGTATCTTGGTGATGTTGATAATGCCTATACGTATATTGGTTTTAAATTAGGTCGCTGGGAAGATGGAGAAGTTGTTGTTGATCCAGAGATGAAAATGGCTGATGTTAACTTACGTCGTGCAATGTGGCATGCGGTTGATAACAATGCAATTGGGACAAGATTTTATAATGGCTTGCGTTGGAATGCAACAACATTAATTCCACCTTCACACCCAGATTATCATGATGAGACAATTGAAGCACCAACTTATGATGTTGATAAAGCTAATGAGATCTTAGATGAGGCTGGATATATCGATGTTGATGAAGATGGCTTCCGTGAAGATCGTGATGGTAATGAATTAGTCATTAATTTTGCTTCAATGTCTGGCGGCGATACGGCTGAGCCAATCGCTCAATATTATATTCAGTCATGGGAAGCAATTGGTTTAAATGTGCAATTATTAGATGGACGCTTACAAGAATTTAACACATTTTATGACCGTGTTGGAGCAGATGATCCTGAGATCGATATTTACCAAGGTGCTTGGGGTGTCGCTTCTGACGTTGATCCATCAGGTTTATATGGTCGAGATGCAGCCTTTAACTATCCGCGATTTGCAAGTGAAGAAAATGACCGTCTGTTAGCAGAAGGTGTTTCTGAAGCTGCATTTGATCAAGAGTATCGTCAGTCTGTGTATAAAGAGTGGCAAGAGTTAATGGTTGAAGAAGTTCCAGTTTTTCCAACTGTTTATCGAGCGATTATCATTCCTGTTAATAACAGAATTAAAAATTATGCAGTTGATTTTGATGAATCAACTGGGATTTATCGTTATCAATTAGCAGTAACGCAAGATGAAGCATTTAAAGCAGAGTAAGGATATTAAAAGGGGCTGTCCAATAACCCCTGAAAAAAACCCTGAAAATAAAACAGGCGGAGAAAAATTAAATTTTTCTTCCGTCTGTTTTTAGTTTTGTTATTAAAAGCTAAAGGTAGCCTACGAATATCAGC
>DUPD01000005.1 GCA_012838505.1 Bacilli bacterium
TTGGTCACTTATACAATATCAAAGATCGGGCTCCTTTTCACTTAATTAGTGAAAGATTGATTGGTTATTTTTAATTGATTTGATGCGGTTTATTCAGGTTTTATGATTGGGCTATGAATAATCTAGGGTATATAAGTACTGAATTAAGTAAAGAATAAAAGCTGTTAGTGCGCTAACACTAACAGCAATGCAGACTGCTTCGCTTCAAAGCCGATTGGCAGGGTAGACAAGATAATCCACCGAGCTCTCAACTCAAAGGTGGGTTATTTTTTTGTTTATTTCTATACTCAAGTGCCGTAAAAATCAAACCTGCAATACCAATACAAACCATACAGGCCTCGTACACCTTCATAGGCACCCCTCCATTCTTACCCCAGGAGTGCCAACCACCTTTGAGTTAGCAATCTATTAGAATTATGCCACGAGAGCGCCTGTGTTTAACTAGAAAAAAAGATCCTACTAAGTCTTACGTGAATAAGTGATCGAGCTTTTACTTTATCCCAAATACTAAGTGCGCTTTGTCTAGTGAATCCTTAAAATAAGATGCAAATTTTTGATCAAAATGTTCCACATCGCTTAAATATTCAACGTCTATATTATTTGCCAAGACAAATTGATGTAACACATACATTGACTCTAGATCATTCCAAACGTCGATGACAGAGCCATCTACCAAATGAATATTGTAATTCACGATTAGTTTTGAAGGGGTTAGGTGGTTTTTAGCACCCATACTTGTACTTCTCTTACGATAAATATTTGTAGAGACAGACTCTACTTCTTCCCATGTATTAACGGTATGGGAAAAGATACGGTGTTTTACAATTTTCTCTTCCTTTACAGCATTAAACCATAATGAAGCTATCACAAACATTAGAGGAATTAAGATGAGTGCAATTGAGATCATGATTTTTCCCGCATGTGCTAGTGGAACATACTTTTTAAATAACCAAATAAGGATAAATGCAACAGCTAAGTATTTTGTCCAGTGCAGGATTGGACTAACAAATGATAGATATGTATTTGAGCCAAAGACAATATAGTGCAATCCTCGAACTATCCATTCTGTTGTAAAATAAATGATAATGAGCATAGTCAAAGTGACAATCATTTTCTTCATTTTGTACATCCTTTCATTTGATTATAGGATTTGTTTTCTTAAAGTATATCTTTCTTATGATCTATATGCAAAAAGAAAGAGTGTTTCGATCTCGAAACACTCTTTTTACAAAGATTAATTAATCGGTGAAAAATCATACTCATTATACCAATCATCAATAGTTTCAACTTGATTAATTGGAATAATCTGACCGTCTACGATTTCAAATACACGCCATGAATTTCCGCTCTTGTTCACTGGGACATTAAATGTTTCTAAAAGCATATTTTCACGATAGATTTGGACCTTTGCTCCAGAAGTAGATAAATCAAATTGATTGTCTTCATCTAGATAACGACCAGTATAGTTATGGACCGCATACGTATAGGTCCCCGCTTGCATTTTATTTATAACTGTTACTGTTTCTGGACCGTAAGAGTCAATATCATCACGATCTAAATTAACATTGTTCGCCATATCTTGATAATCACTATTCCCATAATAAATATGGAATCGTCCACTATCTGCTCTTGGACCGGTTAAATGAGAATCTAAATCCCATGGCTGCTCTCCCCAAGTTAAGATGATTCTTAAGTTTTCATCAATTACCCCAACTGGAGAAAGTGTGCCATTTTGTTCGTCTATCACTTTCCCACCGATAACCAATATATTTGCTTGTGAAGTGATATAGCCTTCTGCACTAAGAGCCATTGTATAGTTTCCGCCAGGTAATTCCACTTCATAATATCCGTACTCATTTGTTGTTAACGTTTCAACTACTTCACCACTTGTCTGGTTTTTCCCTTTACGTATCTCGATTGTCGCTTCTACAATACCAGTGCCGTCTACCGCATTAATAATTTGGCCAGAAACCGTTCCAATTCCACTGTATTCATCACCTACTAATTGCAACCTTGAATCATACGTAGTGGCAATTGCCGATGTAATTTCTACCTGAGATCTCTCTGTAATATAACCCTCATGTGAAACCTCCACTTGATAGATCCCAGGTGCTAAACGAGCATTATAAGTGCCATCTTCTGACGTTTCAATCGATGATACGACATGATCATTGCGATACACTTTAATACTTGCCCTGTGTAAAGGGTCATTTTCCACTGCATCTACGACTTGTCCAACAAGCTCTCCGCTCTCTCGATCATCTACAATTTTAACAGTAAGTGTATCTGTTATATTAGATTTGCCATCAAAAGTCGCTTTTACTGTAATCGTATCTCCATCCTGTGCAGCATCTGTTACGATAATATCAACTCTCGTTGACTTCTGTTCAATACGTACTTTGCTCTCATCTGAAACTTCAAAAGTCAGTTTCTCATCATCGTTGATTGGCGTTTGATTTGTATGATCTCTTGCTGTTACTGTAAAGGACTTGACTTCTCCCGGGCTTAATTCTAACTCATTCGGATTAATATCAATTGAGCTTACACAATTTCCAAAAGTAGTCGGTGCAAATTCTTTCGAAGTGGAAATCTCACCATCTGATTCCCAATCATTAAAGATCGGAGCTCTCAAATTCATTTTTCCATCGAAAGAGCCAGCCACCGTTGTGCATTGGAAGACTCCACCATCTCCGACAATCGATGAAGTAACTGTTCCAGAGATACTTCCTGTTGCAGCAGCTCCAGCAAGATCAATTCCCAATGCTTGTGCAAGGACAGACATTCTAATACCAGTGGAAATTTTCCCTGCTCCATTCAAATCTGAAGTATTAAAAAATGGTTCGAATTTATCTTCTGGGTACGTTCTTATACCAGAACCACGCTCATAAGCGATACCAATATTTTCACGCATACCAGTAGAAATTGTTACACTTAATTTTCCTTCTGCAGATGTTACTAAATCAAAAGGAACACTTACAGCTAGACCAGGTATTTGTGTAGGTACAATAAAACGGCCTAAAGGAATGTCAGGTGCGTCTATACTCGCACTAATTGCTGCTTCTGCATTAATTCGTTGCTCTCCTTGGAAGTTAAAGTCAAACACTTTTACAGGATTTAAGCCTAGACGCCATTCAATATCACCAGTCACTTGACCACTTAAATCGATGGATCCATTTATGGAGAAGCCATCAGATTTATACAAGTTATTCAAACTCAAAGTAACATTCCCACCTAATGACATCGCTGGTTGCACTCTCGATGCATATAGTGGACTATAATAATTTAAACTAGCTAGTGGCTCATCTATAATTGTCACACCTTCAGCTGGAACAAAATACTCTTCTGTCATATCCATTTCAATGTTCCCAATAATCTCTTCAAAAACATCTTCTAATTCAGGTTGACCGAGATGCAATGTAACTGTTCCGTTATTCATTTCTAAAGACGATACTTCAAAAGCAATTCCCGCAGGATAGCCTTCCCACTCAGGAACAATAATTATATCATTTGCTTCGATATCCACTTGTCCTTGAATCCTTGCTCTGGATAAATCAGGAGAAATGTTTGTTATCTGAGATGTGACTTCATCCGATAGATAGATCACACTTGATTGTAAAGAAGAGCGATTATCTCCGTTTACAAGTGTTTTTCCTAGTTCAATTTTTCCTATTTGGTTGGTCACTTCAACGTCATTAAATTCTGATGCTTTCACCTGTGCTTGTAAGTCATTTGCTTCAACGCTGTAAGTAACATTCTCAATCAAACGAACAACAAAATACCCTTCTTCATCAATTTCAACAACTTGTCTAATACTTTCGTTATCTACTGTTGCAGAGAAGGTGATTTCTTCATTTGTTACTAAATTTCCATTACTATCAAATACCGTTCCTGTTACTGGTACTTTAATTTGTCCATCAATAATATTTGCAGTAACTGTCGTTTCAAATTCATATGTTTCTTCTTCAATCGTAATCGAGTGTTTCTCTGTAAATGTCTGTACATTCACATTACTTTCTTGAGCTTGAACAACAGACAATGATGGAGCAAAAATTAAAAGTGCTAGAATAAAAGAAACTATTTTTGGCAATTTACGTTTTCGAAGAATAAATAATGCAAAGATTCCTGCGATAATTGATGTAATTAAAATAACAACATACTTTATAATCGATGACTCGTCGCCTGTTTGTGGTGCAGTAAATTCATCTGCTTTACTTTCTGTATTAGATCCACCTATGTTTTTATCATGATCATCATTTTTTTCAGTAGATGCAGACGCTTCTTTTTCATTCGCTTCATTAGATTGCTTTAATTGAGTTGTAAATGTAATTTCCGTAGAGTCACCGCGCTCCAATTTGTCAACATTCCAAATAACTTGCCCATTCTCAATTTCTAAATTCTCATCAACAATCTCTAATTCATCTGGTAAACTCGTTCTAATGTCTAAGTTTTCCGCATAGTAACGATCGGATAAATTTGTGATTATTATCGTAGAAGTAATTTCATCGTTTGAATCATAACTTGTTTTGTTGGTTGATAAATCAATATCTAACACATTAGCATCTGCTGCACTAACGGTACCTACAATACCGAATAGTGTTATTAAAATAATAGAAACGATCATCAATATTTTTTTGATATTCACTCTCTAGTCCTCCTCTATTAACCTAGCATGAATGACCACTCGCTCATCACTTACACGGCTCGTACAAGTTGCTAAAGTTAAAGTTTGATTATTTTCATTTACTTCTTTCTCAAAATTTACATTTGATTTCCTTTTTAAATCTTGCATAAACAGCAATTGATTTTCAGTAGATTCAAAGTCAATCTCCATCCACCCTGTCTCACGTGTCACATAAGCAGAAAATATTTCCCATTTATAGTTTTCATGACCGAAATCCAAAGTTATCATGTTACCTTTTGAAAAACCTGAGTCTAACACATGAGATAAAGTACCAAACATACTACCATCCTTCATATTATGACCATAAATGATCGTATGAAAGTCTAAGTGATCCGTTGAATTTCGAAAATCCATAAAAATAGCCCCAACTTTATCATACTCCTGATGGAAATTATGATTAAGATAAAAATCATTATCTTCACCACTAACCACAGGATACGCTATCTCCGTACCTTCTACTGTAAGCCAGGCAGCATAATCCTCATTTAACTGTTTTAGCAACTGAAAAGAATTCTTCTGTTTTTCTTTTAAATCTTTCTGATTATAAATACGCACAAGTTCTTCATACTTTTCTGCCGAAACATGATACTCATTCAAGTAATTAAAAATAAAATAAGTAGAATATACGATACCGATAGCACTTACAACAAGAATCAGGCGTAGTAAGATTTTCTTTATTTCTCATCACCCCCCTTAAAAAATAAGTAAGTTCAAATACCTATAAAAACCAAAAAACTTAACTTCTCTCTATTATGACCAACATTTTGAATTTTTGCAATATTATAAAATTGATCTGTAAAAATTAATCTGAAAACGAAAATTATACATTACCCTGGATTATTCACAGCCATATCAAAAACCTTAAAGAAACTGTATCAAATCAATTAAAAATAGCCAATCGATCTTTCACTAATTAAGTGAAAAGGAGCCCGATCTTTGATATTGTATAAGTGACAAA
>DUPD01000065.1 GCA_012838505.1 Bacilli bacterium
AACGAGAATTTAGCGGGCAACCACACTTATTTAGGTATAAGTATTAAATCGTCCTGACTGTCATTTGTTTTTGGCATTTTACAGGGAAAGTACCTATAAAAAAATCAAGTTATGAATAATGCAGGAATAATTATAACTGGGGCTACGATCCCCAAAGTTACTTTGCCTTAACGGGTATGTATTCAGAAAATCCAGATGATCCAGAGAAGCGAATCGCTGAATTTAAGAACTTAATTGCTGAAATTCACGACCGTGGTATGGGTGTTTTATTAGATGTTGTTTATAATCATACGGCAAGTGTTGATATTTTTGAAAACTTAGAGCCTAATTACTATCATTTCATGGATGCTGATGGGACACCACGGATCGCATTCAAGGGTGGTCGTTTAGGAACGACGCGAAAGATGGCACAACGCATTTTAATTGATTCGATTACTTATTGGGTTAAAGAGTTTAAAGTAGACGGTTTTCGTTTTGATATGATGGGTGATCATGATGCAGAAACAATTCAACAAGCATATGAACAGGCAAAAGTGCTCAATCCAAATATTCTGATGATTGGTGAAGGATGGATTACCTATGTCGGTGACGAGTATGAACCGAAAATCATTCCCGCAGATCAGCATTGGATGCAAGATACAGAAGCTGTTGGTTCTTTCTCAGATGACATTCGTGATCAATTAAAATCGGGCTATAACTCTGAAGGTGAGCCACGTTTTCTTACTGGTGGAGCGCGAAATATTCAACGCATTTTTGATAACTTAACAGCAAATCCGCATAATTTTAAGGCGACAAGCCCAGGAGATGTTGTAGCATATATAGAAGCGCATGATAATTTGACCTTACATGATGTGATCGCACTATCAATTAAAAAAGATCCTCAAGATCATAAACAGGAAATCCACGAGCGAATAAGATTAGGAAACCTAATGGTTTTAACAGCACAAGGGACAACATTTATTCACGCCGGTCAAGAATATGGTCGAACGAAACAGTTCCGTCATCCAGACTTTATTGGAAAAGTTCCAGATGAACAAGTGCCGTTTAAATCAACTTTTGTTGCTGACGAAAATGGAAAACCGATTGACTATCCATATTTCATTCATGACTCGTATGATTCAACGGATGCTATTAATATGTTTGAATGGCGCAAAGTATTGGATGAAAAAGCATATCCGATTGAAACGACAACTCAACGTCATATGCAAGGCTTAATTACTCTACGTCGTTCAACAGATGCATTTAGCCGAGCAACGATCGCAGAGATTAAGCGTGATGTAACCTTAATTGAAGCACCAGAAATTAAACAAGAAGATTTAATTATCGGCTATCAGGCAATCGATCGTGCTGGTGACATTTATGCAGTGTTCATAAATGCAGATTATAGAAAACGTGAATTAACTCTATCGTTTGACTACTCCAATGGTGAGATTATCGTTGATCAACTTACAGCTGGAATCGAACCGATTAAAAACCCTAAAGGTGTGAAATTAACACCAGATTTAATCGAACTTGAACCATTAACAGGAACAGTCATTCGAGTCAAGAAATAATATTTCAGCTATAGTGATTCGACTTAAATAGCTTAACCTATCTTATTTGAGAAAAGTCCATGATCGATCATCTAAATCATGGACTTTTTTGATAAAAAATGGTCATTAGAAAAAATATCGCTATTTTAACTATAGATGTTGAAATATTCTTTGAATAATAGTAAACTAGTTGTGTAAGCGGTCGCATCATTAAAAAATGTGCCTTTTTTTTAGAGTTTAATGCAACCGCTTTCCTTATATTGATTAATATAATAAAAAGGGAAAGGAGTTTTTTATTAATTATTCAATTATAGAAAAGATGAAAGGAGATTATTATGAGTAAAAAGAGAAGAACTAACCGTATTACAGCACTATCTATGATTTTTGTATTATTGCTAAGTACGATTTCAAATGCATTACCTTTTTTAACAATTTCTGCAGAAACAAATGAGCAAGCGATTCCCGAAAATCACTTGAGGATACATTATGATTATGGAGATCTTGAATTAGAAGATACAGCATTATGGTTATGGGATGATGTAGAAGAAGCATCTACGGATTGGCCAAATGGTGAATTTTTTACAGAAGATCAAACAACAGATTTCGGTGCTTATTTAGATATCCCGCTAAAAGAAGATGCCAATAATGTTGGATTTCTAGTAATTTATCAAGGGGATAATTATGTAGGGGATATCAAAGTTGAATTAACTGATTTAGATATTTATGAAATTTGGGTCACACATGATGGCACCGTTTCTACTCAGAAACCAACTGAAGATGTAGAACCAGTTGATCCAGTGATACCTGAATCAACAAGAATATTAAGAGTGCATTATCAAAATAATGACTTAGATTTAGATGATTTATGGCTATGGTACTGGGGCGATGTTACTGATCCCGCAACAGGAACATGGCCAACAGATGGTGAGTCATTTTCTGAAGAACAGGTAACTGATTTTGGTGGTTACGTTGAGATAGCTATGAAAGATGAAGCAGTCAACTTTGGTTTTCAAGTTGTTAGTTCAGACGAAACCAAACCTGTTGATGATACAAATATTGAGTTAATCAGCCCTGAAGTTGATGAAATTTGGGTTACTCATGATGGCGAAGTTTACTATTATGAACCAATTGAGTTTGAAAAACCAACGATTCGCATTCATTATCAAACTGAATCTGGTGTTTATGAACCATGGGGAGTTTGGTATTGGAATGGTGGAATTGTCGCATCAGGTGATGTAGGCGAATGGTCACTAGGCGCAACGCCATTTTCAAATAAAGATGTTGGACCATATGGTGGCTATGTAGATATTGAACTTCATCCAGATGCATCTGGATTTGAATTCTTATTAGTTGAACGAGCTGAACCCGACACGGGCCAAAAGCAGACGGGTGATCTCTCATTTGCTGATCTAGCAAATCACCGACAAATATTCATTAAAGAAGGAACTGATCAAGTATTTTCAAATCCATATTATGTTTCAGATGAAGAACCGGAACCTGAAGAGCATGAAGGTGAAGCTGAGATTTCAGTAGAAGCAACTGTTAATCGCTCATTTAATTATAACGAACATGCTTTACTAGATGTTGAGATTACTAATGATTCAGATTTATCAATTAGAAGAATCGAGGCAGATGTAAGCGTTTTAGGTGGGTCGAGTTCACTATCGATTTCTCCTGAATTAAATCGGGTGACTTTATCGGTTAGTTCGGATATAGAACCTGGTGAAAAGACGATTCCAATTAAAGTCGTTGATGAAACAGGTGGTGTTTACACAACTGAAGCAACTGCGACAATTACTGAGCGCATAAAAGCTGAAGGTGAACATGATTGGGACGAGTCGATTATTTACTTTATGTTAACCGATCGCTTTGCTGATGGTGATCCAAGTAATAATGATCCGTACGGCATTGGTTATGATCAGATTACAGATAACCCACGTGGTGCTTATCAAGGTGGGGATTTTAAAGGGGTTACTGAAAATATAGATTATTTAGCTGAATTAGGTGTGAATACAATTTGGATTACACCGATTGTTGAGAATGTTGGCTATGATGTCAGTCACGTATCAAGCGATGGCACTTATTATGGCTATCACGGCTATTGGGCGAAAGATTTTGAAAGGTTAAATCCACATCTAGGAACATTAGCAGAGTTCCATGAATTAATTGATGTAGCAGCGGAACATAATATTGATATTATGGTTGATGTTGTGCTCAATCATATTGGTTATGGTTTGAAACCAAATGAAAGCTTAGAAGATCCACCAGCTGGTTATCCGACAGATGAAGATCGTGCCCGCTTTGAAGGGATGATCCGCGAAGAAAGTGGTTCTGGCGATGAGAAAATGGAGCTCGGTGGCTTACCTGATTTTAAAACGGAAGAAGCTTCAGTTCGTGAACAAATCGTTGATTGGCAAACAGCTTGGGTTGAAAAGTCAACGACACCAAATGGAAATGCAATTGCAAGCTATCGTGTCGACACAGTTAAGCACGTTGATCAGGTCACATGGCAACATTTTAAAAACGAACTCGTTGAAATTGATCCAACGTTTAAATTAATTGGTGAAGCATGGGAAGGTAATTATGCATATATGCGTTACTTGAATGCTGGACAAATGGATAGTGTGCTTGATTTTGGTTTTAAAGGATACGCACGTAATTTTGTTAATGGTAACATTGTACAAGCTAATAATAGTTTGATTGAACGAAATAATATGATTGCTAGTGATGCGACATTAGGTCAATTCTTAGGCAGTCATGATGAAGATGGATTCCTTACTCATGCAGTTGAGGGAGATGAAGGAAAACTAAAGTTAGCAGCTTCATTACAGATCACTGCAAAAGGGCAACCAGTTATTTATTATGGCGAAGAGCTTGGTCAATCAGGTGCCAATAACTGGCCGGAATACGATAACCGCTATGATTTTGGTTGGGATATCGTTGAGGATAATGATATTCTTGATCATTATCAAACAGTTCTTGAATTCCGTAATGACTATTCTGAACTGTTATCACGTGGAACTAGGTCAACTGTTGCAGGTTCGAATAGCAATCAGTGGTTAGTAGTTGAGCGTGCTCATGAAGGTGAATCAGTATATGTAGGATTTAACGTTGCAGAAGAAGAACAAGATATTTCATTATTCGTTTCAAATGAAGATGTTATTGTAACTGATCATTATTCTGATCAAACATATACAGCTACAGAAAATGAAGATGGGGAATTTGTTGTTAATTTAATAGCTCCAAGCTTAGCAGATGGTGGAACGCTCTTACTTTCAGTTAAAAATGGTAATATTTTACCTGAAGAAGCAGAAAATAGTGATGAAGTTGCTGAAGGTTATTTCCGACTTCACTTCGAAGATATAGAAACAAGTTTATTTGAACAATTGAATGTAAGTAGTCTTGATGAACTTGGTCTATGGTTATGGGATGTTGCTGATCCATCAGATAACTGGCCAAATGGAGCGATGAATTTCTCCGATGCAGTTAAAACTGATTTTGGTCACTATATCGAGTTCGAATTAACTGAACCTGGAGCAGATTTTGGCTTCTTAATTAATACAATGACCCAAGGGACACAGACAGATGACTTTAATGTTACTTTATTAAGTAAAGAAATGAATGAAGCATGGGTGACGACAGATCTTGAGATTTACCCTTATCAGCCACTTGACATTGAAAACTCAATTCGAGTTAACTATGTTCGTGAAGACGGTAATTACGATGGTTGGGGCTTATGGACATGGGGCGATGTTGCAGAAGCAACGAGTGATTGGCCAAATGGTGCCCATTCATTTGAAGTAGGATCGTATGGTAGTTTTTATGACCTTCCTCTTGCAGAAAATGCTGGAGAAATTGGATTTTTACTATTGAATAAAGAAACAGGTGAGCAAACAGATGATATGTCGTTTACTGAAATAGACGAGCATACACAAATTTTTGTTCGTGATGGTGATCCAAATGTCTATACGAACCCTTACTTTGCAAGTGTTGATGGTTTAAGAAATGCTGAAGTATTAACAGATTCAACAATTGAATTGGTCTTTAGTGGTGTAGACGATTTAACGGAAGAAGCATTACTCGAAGGTCTTGAAATTGTAGATTCGAATGGTGAATCAATCGATCAATTTACTGTTAAAATTAATCCTGATAACAACTCTGTAACTATTACAGTAGTAGACGGTAAATTAATCGAACGTGCACCGCTTGAAATCAAATACGATGGACGAGAAGTAACAGCGCGTGTAGGCTGGCGTTTGAAGGATGAAATGTACGCTTACGATGGAGACCTAGGCTTGAATTTACGTGCTGATGGTTCGGCAGAGTTGAAGTTATGGTCACCAAGCGCAGATGCGGTCAATGTCGTTTTATATGACAAGGACGATCAAGAACGGATTATTGATGACCAATTAGCGATGACGTTAGGTGAACGCGGTGTTTGGTCAATTGAATTAGATGAATCAAATACTGGCATTACCGATTTAACAGGCTATTACTATCACTTTGCAATTGAACGTGAGGGAGAGACTGTGCTTGCACTAGACCCATACGCTCGTTCAATGGCAGCCTGGGATAGTAGTAACCCAGATAATTACGTTGGTAAAGCAGCCATTGTTGATCCAAGTACAATTGGACCAGAGTTAGACTTTGCTAACATTGATGGATTTGAAAAACGCGAAGATGCAATTATTTACGAAGTGCATGTCCGTGACTTTACTTCCGATCCGTCATTAGAAGGCACACTTGATAGTCAATTTGGTACATTCAGTGCCTTTGCTGAAAAGTTAGATTACATTGAATCGCTTGGGGTGACCCACATTCAATTGTTACCAGTTATGAGCTATTTCTTTGCCGATGAATTCAATAACAGTGAACGTTTACTAGAATACTCATCGACAGATAATAATTACAACTGGGGTTATGACCCACAAAGTTATTTCTCATTAACAGGGATGTATTCAGAAAATCCTGAAGATCCAGCTAAACGAATTGAAGAATTCAAGCTGTTAATTGATGAGATTCATGATCGCGGAATGGGAATTATCCTAGATGTTGTTTACAACCATACTGCACGTGTTCATATTTTTGAAGATTTAGAGCCTAACTACTATCACTTTATGGATGCGGATGGAACACCTCGTGAAGCATTCGGTGGTGGACGTTTAGGAACAACACATGAAATGGCACGCCGTATTTTAGTCGATTCTATTACGTATTGGGTGGAAGAATACAATGTCGACGGATTCCGTTTCGATATGATGGGTGACCATGATGCAGAAACAATCCAAATTGCTTTTGATGAAGCGAAAGCAATTAATCCGAACATCTTAATGATCGGTGAAGGTTGGGTTACTTATGCGGGTGATGAAAATTATCCAAATGTCCAACCAGCAGATCAGCAGTGGATGCAAGATACAAAAGCTGTCGGTTCATTCTCAGATGATTTCAGAAATGAATTGAAATCCGGTTTTGGTCATGAAGGTGAACCACGTTTTATTACAGGTGGAGCACGTAATATCCAACATATTTATGATAACTTAACGGCAAATCCACACAACTTTAAAGCAGATGATCCGGGCGATGTCGTACCTTATATTGCTGCACATGATAACTTGACGTTACATGATGTGATCGCACAGTCGATTAAAAAAGATCCAAAAGATCATGCTCAAGAAATACACGAGCGAATTCGACTCGGTAATCTCATGGTTCTAACGGCACAAGGAACACCGTTTATCCATGCTGGGCAAGAGTTTGGTCGAACGAAGCAGTTCCGCCATGAAGATTATAAAGAAGAGGTACCAGCTTCACAAGCACCATACAAATCAACGTTTATGACTGATGAAAATGGTACGCCATTTGAGTATCCATACTTCATCCATGATTCATACGATTCAACGGATGCAATCAATAAATTTGATTGGGCAATGGCGACAGATGCAGAAGCTTATCCAATTAATACAAGGACACAGAGCTATACAACAGGTTTAATTGCTTTACGTCGTTCAACAGATGCATTTAGCAGAGGTACAATGGAGGAAATTGATCAATTTGTATCAATGATTAAAGCACCTGAAATTGGAACGGAAGATTTAGTGATTGGTTATCAAGCAATTGATAGTGATGGTGATACTTATGCTGTCTTCATTAACGCAGACACTGTGTCACGTCAATTGACTTTAGCAACTGACTATTCAGCAGGTGATATTATCGTTGATGGCCAAACTGCAGGAATTGAACCAATTAGTAACCCAACAGGTGTCACATTAACAGCAGATTCAATTGTACTTGATCCATTGACAGCAACAGTCATTCGTCTAACAGCTGATAGTGTTGAAGAAGTACCAGAAGAGAAAGACGTAATAGAAATTAAACCAAACGAGCCAACACAAATTGCACCTGAGCAAACGATTAAAATTTCAGATGATAATGGTAAAGTTGCTCAAATTGAAACACCTAAATCACTACCTGAAGGAACAATAATTGAAGTTGACTTTTTAGACGAGAGTGAGATGGAAGGAGCAACATCAGCGACAGGTAAATCAATAGCGAAAGCTGGTCAAGTTGTTTCGGTTAATATTGAGTACCCAGAAGGCTATCAAGTAATTGAAGGTGAGTTTTTCACATTAACACTTTCATATGATTCTGACTCTGACTGGGTAGCAATCTTCTATAAAGGAAACAATGCAGATAGTTGGGAACGTTTAGGTGGCAAAATGGATCGTTCAACCGAGACGATTACGATCGAAATCCCTCACTTCTCAACATATGGTGTTTTCGAAGATGCGCTAGAAGATGTTATTGCTGATCTTGAAGCAGATATTAAAGATCTTAACGACAAGATCGCAAATCTTGAAGGTAATAATACTGATTTAAAACAAGAATTGTCTGATTTAAAAGCTAAGGTTACTGAAATTGAAACAGAAAATCAAGAACTGTTAGCAATGATTGCTCAGATTTTAGCCGAAATTGAAAGATTAGAAGCTCAATTAGCTGAGCAAGAAATAACAACCCCTGAAGATGTACCTGGCCAAGACCAGACGGATGAAGGTTCTGAGGGTGATCAACCTGAAGAATCAGAAGGTACTGAAGGTTCAGAAGATGAAACTTCGGTTGATTCAACAGAGTCTAAAGGAGATGCACTACCAAAAACAGCAACAGCGTTGTACAATTACTTGTTAATTGGAACGATTATTCTCGCTTTAGGCATAGGTTTAGCTTTCTACACCTATAAAAAGCGTAAAGAAGTATAATCATTAATCAAAACCACCTTACTCAAATTCGAGTAAGGTGGTTTTATTTTCAGCATATAATTGCCCGCTGCCGGATTGCAACTTGCTTGCATAACACTGTCAGATATGATATTCTAATGGTCGTGTTTATGCAATCGCTTGCCTTTTAGTTGCACAAACAATTCAGTTAATGATGAATGAATGCACGAGAAATTAGTTAAACTAATTGATCAGCAATCAAACGATATATTAACGTAAAATAATCAAAAAAATAAAATGAAAAATAGATTAGCTTGAAAGGGGAACAACATGAATACAAAAAAATGGTGGAAAGAAGCAGTTGCTTATCAAATTTACCCAAGAAGTTTTAAAGACTCAAATGGTGATGGTATCGGTGATATTCAAGGTATGATTGAAAAACTAGATTACTTAAAAGATTTAGGGATCGATGTGATTTGGGTGAGTCCAATTTACGAATCACCAAATGATGACAATGGTTACGACATTAGTGACTATAAAGCGATTCTTGCTGATTTCGGGACGATGGAAGATTTCGACCTGTTATTAGAAGAAACACATAAACGTGGCATGAAATTAATTATGGATTTAGTAATAAATCACACCTCTGATGAACATGAATGGTTTATCGAATCACGTTCTTCTAAAGACAACCCATACCGTGATTACTACATTTGGCGTCCGGGTAAAGATGGCAAAGAGCCAAACAACTGGGAGTCAATTTTTAATGGTTCTGCATGGGAATATGATGAAAAAACAGATGAATATTACTTACATGTTTTCTCGAAAAAACAACCTGATCTTAACTGGGAGAATCCAGAAGTAAGAGAAAGCTTGTATGATATGGTTAATTGGTGGTTAGACAAAGGAATTGATGGATTCCGAGTAGATGCGATTTCACATATTAAAAAAGTAGAAGGTTTGCCTGATATGGACAACCCTGAAAACAAAGAATATGTCGAAGCATGGGAAGGTCATATGAACCGTCCTGGAATTGAAAAATTCCTGACTGAGTTTAGGGAGCGTACATTGAGTAATTATGACATTATGACAGTTGGTGAAGCTAACGGTGTTACTTTAGATGATGCAGAAAACTGGGTTGGCGAAGAGAACGGTTATTTCAATATGATCTTTCAATTTGAGCATATCGGTCTTTGGAACACGAGCTTAGAAGGCGGACTTGATTTAGCATCATTTAAGCAGAGTTTAACGAGATGGCAAAAAGGTTTAGAAGGAAGAGGCTGGAATGCACTTTTCTTTGAAAATCATGACCAACCGCGTTCAGTTTCTGCATGGGGTAATGATACGAATTTAAGAAAAACATCAGCAAAAGCATTAGCAACCTTATACTTCTTTATGCAAGGAACACCATTTATTTATCAAGGACAAGAAATTGGGATGACGAACGTTCAATTTGACTCAATTGATGATTACGATGATGTCAGCATGAAAAACTACTACCGAATTGAACGAAGTGAAGGCAAGTCACACGAAGAAGTTATGCAAGTGATCTGGAAAAACGGGCGTGACAACTCTCGTACGCCAATGCAGTGGACAAGCGAACCACAAGCAGGATTCACAACAGGCAAGCCATGGATGAAAGTAAACCCGAACTATCCAGATATTAATGTTGAGCAGAACTTAAATGATCCAGATTCAATCTACCATTACTACCGTAAGATGATTGAATTACGCAAGTCATCAGAGACACTAATTTATGGAACGTATGACTTAATCGCTGAAGATCATGAGCAAATTTATGCATATACGAGAACATTAAACGGTGAGCGGTATGCGGTCATTGTCAACATGTTTGACGAAGAAGCAAGCTTAGATTTATCGAATGATTTGTCATTTGCAGAATTAAAAATGGCTAACTACCTGATCGAAGATGAATTGAACGCAAACCTCATTTTACGACCATATGAAGCAAGAGTTTATCAACTGAAATAATTGTTAGGTGTTAGTGATTTCATTCGCTAACACCTTTTTATTGGTTTAGGAAATTATCACTAGCGTTGCATAAAAAGTGATTGATAAAGTCAAGTGTTAATTTTTCATCAAAATATTAATTAACAAAATATTCAGTTATTAGTCAGCTTCGCACTAAGAAAAAAGACAAT
>DUPD01000066.1 GCA_012838505.1 Bacilli bacterium
CTGAAGACACGAAGACTCCAGCGGGAATCGGATGAGCCGAAGATCCACTTTTGTAGCGATTTTTGCTACAAAAGTTAGCTGAGGCCATCCCCGCGGAACGCGAAGTGTCTTCAGATGACGACCTCTCGTATGAATAATTAGGAAAAGGGGTTATGTTTATGTTTCGGACGATGATGAAGTCTAAAATCCATAAAGCACGTGTAACTGAAGCAAATTTAAATTATGTTGGAAGCATAACGATTGACCAAGATCTACTAGATGCAACGGACATTTTACCACACGAAAAAGTCCAAATCGTTAACAATAATAATGGCGCCAGATTTGAAACATATGTTATTCCAGGTGAAAGAGGAAGTGGAGTGATCTGCTTAAACGGTGCTGCAGCCAGACTCGTTCAAGTTGATGACATCGTTATTATTATTTCTTATGGACTAATCTCAAATTCAGAATTAACAACATTTAAACCAAAAGTTGCGTTAGTCAATGAAAATAATGAAATCACTAAAATGCTTGAACAAGAACCACCATTGACTAAAGATTGTTAATGATATTTTATATTTTTTGATTTTAAGATGGAGCTGATTTGATGAATACATTTGCTGTTGTAGACTTAGAGACCACTGGTAATTCGGCTAATAAAGGTGATCGAATTATTGAAATTGCGATAGTAATCTATCGAGATGGAGAAGTCATCAAACAATATAGCCAACTCGTCAATCCAAATCAACACATTTCGAGATTCATCAGCTATTTAACCAGTATAACAAACGATATGGTTACTGGTCAACCGGTTTTTGCTGAGCTTGCACATGAGATTCATCAGCATTTTGAGGATGTCTATTTCGTTGCACATAATGTACCGTTTGATCTAGGTTTTTTAAATTATGAGCTGAAGCAAGCTGGTCTCTCGCCAATTACACAACCAATTATTGATACTGTTGAGTTAAGTCGAATTTTATTGCCTCAAGCACCTAGCTTTAAATTGGGGCATTTAGCAGATTGGTTGAATATTACTCATGATGATCCGCACCGCGCTTTATCAGATGCTCTTGTGACTACAAAATTACTTGATTATTTATTAGCTAAGTTAAAGACGCTACCGTTAGCAACAATTAAGCAATTATCAAGATTAGCGCCAGACTTGAAAAGTCAATTAGAAATGATTTTACTAAAGCAAGTAGAAGAAACAAAGCAAAATACAAATTTAAATGACCAATTTAGTTATGCTTATCATCTCGCATATAAACCAATTGATAAAATTGAGACATCGATTAAGAAACAAAGAATCTCATTTGGTAACTATTTAGATCAACTATTTAATGATCAATCTAAGCTCCAAAATCTGATTCCTAATTATGAAGAACGACCTGGACAAAGGGAAATGGCAGAAGCAATCTATCATGCTTTTCAAAGTGAACAACATGCTTTAATTGAAGCAGGAACTGGAACAGGAAAAACATTAGCCTATCTTATTGCTGCCTGTTTTCAAGCTGTCCAACATAATGAAAAAGTTTTGATCAGTACATACTTAATTCAATTACAGGAGCAGTTACTTAACCAAGAGTGGAGCCAGTTGAAAAAAGCGCTACCTTTTGACTGTCATGTTGCCATATTAAAAGGGAAAAATCATTATTTAAATCTTGCTAAATTTAGTCAAGCATTACATGAAGAGAGCTATAACTATGATCAAGTTTTAACAAAAGCAATTATTCTCGTTTGGTTAACTGAAACAAATTCTGGTGATATTGATGAAATCCAACTTCCATCTAGCGGGAGTCAATTATTTAAGCGTGTTTCTGCTAGTCATGATTCGTCTACGGCAAAAACTTACCATAGTGTTGAAAATATTTATTATCAGACAGCACAAAAAGCGGCTGAAACAGCTGATCTATTAATTGTTAATCATTCATTATTGGCTGATTCAATGCAACGAGAACATGGTTTGTTGAACTTGCATGAAAAATTAATTATCGATGAAGCCCATCATTTAGAAGATGTTGTAGCCAGTCAGTTTGGATTGCAACTCAACTCTGTCATGCTTCATAAAAAACTTAAAGCGATTGATCAATTTATTGAATTAACATCAATTTCTGATCGGATGCTAAGAAACAATTTGCAAAAATTCACTTCTGTAGCAATCGAAGAAAACGATTTGTTATTTAATTATCTATATCACCTGGATTATTCACAGCCATATCAAAAACCTTAAAGAAACTGTATCAAATCAATTAAAAATAGCCAATCGATCTTTCACTAATTAAGTGAAAAGGAGCCCGATCTTTGATATTGTATAAGTGACAA
>DUPD01000067.1 GCA_012838505.1 Bacilli bacterium
CTTTTAATATTTGCTTAACAATTCCAGAACCTTTTCTCATCTTCTTCTCCTTAAATATGATAATTAGATTTTAACACAAAGTTATCCACAACTAACGAATTTTATAATTTCCTAAACAATAAAAAAGGATAGTTAGCAACTATCCTCGCTATTACTAGTATACACAATCGTTTAGCGCTTTGTAAAACCAAAGACAATCGTCGGAATCGAACTTAGCAATATAATTGTCAACCAATCTCTTAAAGACAAGGCAACTGTCTGAAAAATCGCCTGAAATGTGGCGACATAAGTGACTGGAATCATTAAAGCAAACGAAGACAAAACAGCAATAATTAAATAGCGATTACCAAATGGATGTCGATCAAAAATTGACCGCTCATTTCGACAATCAAAAACATGAATTAATTGCGCCGTCACCAACGTGATAAATGCAATCATCCGGGCGTATTGAAGCGATTGTGCACCATTTTGATAAGCAAGCAGAAAAGCGATAAAACTAACACTACCAATTAAAAAGCCCCTTGAAATGATTTTAAAGCCAAGTCCACGCGCAAAAATCCCTTCCTTTATTGGACGAGGCGGCTGTTCCATTAAATTATTTTCTGCTCCATCCATCCCAAGCGCTAAAGCTGGTAAACCGTCAGTAACTAGATTAATCCATAGTATTTGTACAGGCAGTAATGGCAGGGGAAAACCTAAGACCATTGCAAATAGCATCACTAAAATCTCACCAACATTTGAAGCAAATAAGTAGCGAATAAACTTGCGAATATTTTCATAAATATGTCTTCCTTCTTCTACAGCACTAACAACAGTTGCAAAATTATCATCTAGTAAAATTAAATCTGACGCCTCTTTAGCAACATCCGTCCCTGTCCGTCCCATACTGACACCGATATCACTCGTTTTTAATGCAGGAGCATCATTAACCCCATCCCCCGTCATCGCAACAACATGTCCATTTGCTTGCAAAGCTTGGACAATCCGTAATTTATCTTTCGGCGTCACACGGGCAAAAACATAAATCTGTTCAACTTGTTCAGCTAATTGTTGATCAGTCATTTGCTCTAATTGGCTACCAGTAATCACTTGTCCATGCTCTGGAAGGATTTCCAATTGTTCAGCGATCGCACGCGCTGTTCCAAGGTGATCACCAGTAATCATCACCGTTTTTATCCCTGCTTCTTTACACTGTTTAATGGCTTGTTTCGCTTCAGGTCTTGGTGGATCAATCATCGCAAACAAGCCAATAAAGACTAATCCTGTTTCGACATCTTCTGCTTTAACTCGATTCGGGTGTTGAAGTGGGTTAATACAAAGTGCAATCGTCCGATAAGCTTTACTAGCCATCTGATTAATCATCAGTTCAATTTTTTTACGCCGCTGTTGATCAAGTCTAATTATTCTTCCATTTTCCTCAATTCGGTTAGCACGTTTTAATAAGATATCTGGCGCTCCCTTTACAATTGCATAATGCTGTTGATTATCTTTAATCACAACAGACATTCTTTTTCGTGTTGAATCAAAAGGAAATTCAGTAATCTTTTTTATTTGTAAGTTCTCTGTTAGTTGTAAAGATTTCTTTGCTGCAGCCATCATAATTGCTACATCGGTTGGATCTCCTTGGATTACTGACTCCCCATTATGATTGACAAATTCAGCTGCTCCACAGATTGAGCCATATTGCAAAAAACGTGCTAACATTTTTTCTTCAGCTTGATTGCTTGTTGCAGTAATGTCTCCAGTTAAATGATAGCCACCACCCACATTAAATAACCGTCCGTTTAAATAGAGTTCAACAACAGTCATTCTGTTCTCAGTTAGTGTCCCTGTTTTATCCGAGCAAATCACGGACGTGCTTCCTAAAGTTTCAACCGCACTTAATTTCCGGACAATCGCTTTTTTCTTAATCATCCTTTGCACACCGAGTGATAACACAACTGTAACAATTGCTGGTAAGCCCTCAGGGATAACCGCAACAGCTAATGAAATACCCGACAGAAACATTTGATACACGGGTTGTCCTTGCCAGATCCCAGCACCAACGACTAAAGACGTCAGCATGATTGAAACAAAAATCAGCACTTTCCCTAAGTTCTGAAGACGCTTTTCGAGTGGAGTGGTTTGTTTTGGAGCTTGGACAATTAAATCCGCAATTTGTCCAACCATTGTTTCCATCCCTGTTGCTACCACGACACCAATTCCATGACCTGATGTGACCAACGAACTCATAAATGCCATATTTGTTTGGTCACCAAGGTTTAATTGTTCTCCATGAATCACTTGACTTGTTTTTGCAATTGGTAAGGTTTCTCCTGTCATCGCGGACTCTTCAATTGATAAATGTGTACTTGTCATGATCCTTAAATCCGCAACTACTCGATCACCGCTTTTCAACCTGACAATATCACCAACAACGACATCACTGGAAGGGATCGTTAACCAAGCACCGTCTCGACGGACATGGGCAACGGGATTGGCCATCTGTTTAAGCTTAGCAAGTGATTTCTCAGCACGGTGCTCTTGAGAATAGCCAAGGATACTATTGATAAAAACGATAATTACTATTACGATCGCATCAACGACTTCACCTAAATATCCAGCAATAAATGTCGCTATTAATAAAACAATCACCATAAAATCTTTAAATTGTTTGAAAAATAGCGCTAATCCTAGCGGTGCTTTACCTTCAGTTAGTTGATTTTTTCCAAATTTCTTCAATCGTTTCGTTGCTGTCAAAGTTGATAATCCAGATTCAACTTGACTTCCTAGTTTAGCGAGAGTTTCATCAACAGTCATCTCATACCACTTCACATAACACCCCTCCAATACGTTTTGCTCATATGATCTTATGCATGTCCCACATAAAACATGCTATAATGTGAGAAATGAGGTGATGACGATGGCATTTGATGGAATCGTTACAAATGCGATAACAAGACAATTAAACGAACAGTTATTAGCTGGTCGGATTTTAAAAATATATCAGCCAACAAGTACTGAATTAGTTTTTCAAATTAGAAATAATCGAAAAAACAAACAATTATTATTATCCGCTCATTCGAGCTATTCTCGGATTCATTTGACAGAAACGAAACAACAAAATCCAGCCCAACCACCAATGTTCTGTATGGTGTTAAGAAAACATCTAATCGGTAGCTTTATTGAAGACATTGTCCAATATAAAAATGAGCGAATCATTGAAATTTCATTTAGAGGTGTCAATGAAATCGGTGATCAACTGAGCCGTAAACTAATTATCGAGATCATGGGGAAACATAGCAATATCATTTTGATCGACCAAGAAAAGGGACATATTATTGATAGCATCAAACATATTTCCCCTAACCAAAGTCGCTATCGAACCGTTTTACCTGGACAGACATATATCTATCCACCGAATCAAGATAAGCTTGATCCATTTACTACTGATCAGGCAAAAGTTGAAATGACACTAAATGAATCTGAGGAGAATTTTTCAAAAACACTTGTCCAAAATTTCATGGGAATTTCGCCATTAATTGCGAACGAAGTAGTACTTCAAACTGAAAATGAAACGGTTCAAAAGACTGCTGAGCAATTTATTGCTTTGATTGATCGAGCGAAAGATGGGAAATTTTCGCCTGTCATTCATTTGGGTGATAAGGAAGATTTTCATGTGTTTGATTTAGTCCAATTTTCAGGTGAGAAAGAAAGTTTTGAAGACGTCAGTGGGCTGCTCGATCATTTTTATGCTGATAAAGCTGATCGAGATCGCGTTAAACAACAAGTTGGTGATTTAAGCCGACTCATGAAAAATGAACTCGATAAAAATAAGCGTAAAATCAAGAAACAACAACAGTCGCTGAAGAAAGCAGAACGGGCAGATGATTACCAGAAACAAGGCGAACTACTAACTGCTCACTTACACTTAGTTAAAAAAGGTGATCAGCAGGTTACTGTGATTGATTACTATGATCCGAATCAATCGGAAATGATCATTAAATTAAATCCTAACAAAACACCAAGCGAAAATGCGCAGAATTTCTTTAAGACTTATCAAAAATTAAAAACGTCAAAAACTAAATTAACGCGTGAGATTCAGAAAGCCAGACATGAAATCGATTATTTCGAGCGGCTACTGCAACAATTAGAAACTGCCCGGCTCGATGACATTGAAGAGATTAGAAGTGAATTACGTGAAGAAGGTTACTTAAAAGAGAAGAGAAAAACAAGTAAGCAAAAAAACAAACCGACTAAACCAAGCCCTGAGAAGTTCGTCTCAACTGATGGTACAACAATTTATGTTGGGAGGAACAATAAACAGAATGACTATTTAACAACAAAAATGGCACACTCTAGAGATATTTGGTTGCATACTAAAGACATTCCTGGATCACACGTCTTAATTCGATCAGATGATCCAACTGAACAAACATTGATCGAAGCTGCTCAGTTAGCAGCTCTTTTCTCAAAAGCAAGCGCATCATCAAGCGTTCCTGTCGACTACACTGAAGTACGCCATGTCAGGAAACCTAACGGCGCAAAACCCGGCTATGTCATCTATGAGCAACAGAAAACATTATTTGTTACACCAGACCGGTCGATGATTGCATTGTTGAAAAAGTCATAGTATTTTTATGAAAATAAAGACCTGAAGCAGATTTTATCCGCTTCAGGCTTTTTAACTGAGTAATCGTAGAGCTTAGCAATCATTTATGGTTGTAAAATCTACAATTAGCTCTTATCCCCAACATTTCTAGCACACTTCTTAATTAATTTACCGCACTTAAAATAATCAAGTCGTTACCTGTTGATGTTTGGATCGATAATAAAGCACACCCAGTAGTAATATCGTTACCAAGCCAAATACCCCGATTAAATAAGTTGGGTACAAGATGGGCTGACCAAAAAAGCTAAATGTTCTAAATTGGTCAAATAACCGTTCGATTCTGATAAACTCTAAATAGCTAAATAAATTAAACGTTTTAAAGAAACCGTGATCTAATCCAATTTGACGTAAAATAAATGGAAGTCCTAATATTGATCCACTAACGAAAAACGTCATCAAATAATTTTTTGTTAAGTTAGACAAGCACAAAACTAAAACACCAAATGCTACACCAGCTATAAATTGTACCGTCAGCATGATGAAGTAAAATTGCCGCACATTCAAATTAAATGGTGACATTGAATAATCGCTTGGGTAATTAACTAGACTTTGCATCGGTGCATTCCAACCATGCAAACCACCATAACCATTAAGTTGAATAAGGAAATTTGTGAAGTGAAGCGAGATAAAGACAACACCGATATAAGTGATACTTGCTAATATTTTGGATGTAACAAGATTCTTTTTACCGTGTTTTGTCGCAAGAACAAGTCCAATCGTTTTTTGCGCGTGATCTTCTGCAAAAATCGGTGATAAACCTAACAAAATCATGATCGCAATTAACACAACACTGAAGAATGGCTCAATTAAATCCATCATTCCCGTCCATGCTTGGATAAGGTAAAACCCATAGGGATTGCCCAATTCCTTTAACATCTCTAATTCTTTAGTAGCTTCCAGGTATTGGTGAGTTGTTTGATCAAGAGTTTCTATTTTACTAGCGAGGAATTCTTTGCGCTCCTCAAGTTGCTCAAGATTTAAGCCTGACATAGCGACAAGAAACTGAACATCACCAGTTGCTTGATCGACACTTACTTCCCCTGCATCTGATGCGCGCATTTGTTCTCGCACCATTAATTCCAACTCTTCAGTCACTGGTCCACCATGTGTTTGATAGAGTTCATCATAAATCTCATCTTTCATAACCCAATCAAGCATTGACTCACTATTGGAGAAAACTAACAAGAGCACAATTAGAAAAAAGGTAATGTAAAGACTTTTCTTTGTGAAAATTTTATACAATTCATGCTTGTACATGTTGAAGCGCCTCCTCACCAAAGTAATAGAGATAGACATCCTCAAGTGTGGCAAGTACTTCTACTGCTTGAGCGTGAGGTTTTTCATCACTAATTAGGCGCAGTTTAACCCCGTCCTCATTACGCTGAATATTACCTATCTTATATTGCCCTTGTAGAGAAGCAAACTCCGTTTCTGTCATACTAGCCTCCCAAACTTTACCCTTCATTCCCGACAATAAACCGGCTAAATCCGAACGCTCTTTTAAAACCCCTTGATCCATGATAAAAATTTCCTTTGCAATATATTCAATATCTGAAACGATATGTGTTGATAGAATCACGATTCTTTCCCGTGATATGTTAGAAATTAAATTACGAAAATGAATCCGTTCCTTAGGATCTAATCCAGCAGTCGGTTCATCGACGATTAATATTTTCGGATCATTTAGCAAAGCTTGGGCAATCCCTAATCGGCGTTTCATTCCCCCGGAAAATGTCTTCGTTTTTTTCCTTTTATGTTCTGTCAAATTTACAAGCGCTAAAACTTCCGCTATCTTTTCCTTCGCTATATTTTTATCCAAGCCTTTTAAACTAGCGAAATAAGCTAAAAATCTTTCTGCAGTGAAGTTTTGATAAAGACCGAACTCCTGTGGTAAATAGCCTAAAACATCACGATATGTTTCATCTAGTGTGCGAATGTCTTGATCATCAAGTAAAATTCGACCTGATGTAGGCTTCAAAATAGATGCAAGCATTCGCATCAAAGTGGTTTTTCCCGAACCATTTGGACCAAGTAAACCGTAAACACCATCAGTCATTTCTGCATTGAACTCTCTTACTGCCCACTTATCGTTATATTTCTTCGATACATTTTCAATAACTAGTTTCAAAAATTTCACCCTCCTGATAACGAACAAATTTATTGATTACACTTCTTACTTGTAAGCTAACTAAAACAATGCCGATCATGAGCAAAGTTAGATGAAAAGATAAATCAAATGTGATTAATTTTTCTTGCCAACTAATGTCGCTTACTAATAACAGAGTGAACATTACCCAAATCGATAGAAAGATCGGTACAAATTGAACACCTCTAAATCGAGTACTCAAAAATAGCGCAAGTGTGATAAATAACGTTAATGGTCCGAGCCAAATGAGTAACATTTTAAACAGATTATCTTGAGTCGTTGATGTTGACATAACGAATGTAAGCATTAACGTTAATCCGAAGTTAAACACACTGATAATCAGTAATCGTGTCAAAATAACTTCAAAAGCAGAAAATTTACATGTCAGTTCCATTTCAATAAGATGACTATCCCTACCTCGAAAAACTTCTACCAATCCAAAGATAAATGGTAGTGGTGCTATGATGATGAGCGTTAATGTTGGATCGGATTCAAGCTGATTTGTGATTAGATAGCCTAGCGCAAACAAAACGATGCTCACGATCCAATACATTGGATGAATAAATTGTATTTGCGGTTTTGCTTGCTTTAAAAATGTGGTGAAGCGGTCGTATTTAATCATCGATTTCCTTCTTTTCTCCGGTACATATTGACGTAACGTAGAAATCGTTGCATCAATCATCTCGTTATCTGGATATTTCACTATATATTGTTCCAACTCTTTGAGTTCCTTATTTTCCTTGTTGAACGTCATCACTTATCACCTCACCTAACAATTGTTTTAATTTCGCTTGCCCTTGTCGCAATCTCGATTTAACTGTTGCTTCTTTACTATCTGTTACCTCAGCAATTTCTTTAATTTTTAAATCGTGATAATACCTTAAGATGATCGTTTCTTTTTGATATTCAGGTAACTGCTCAAGAGCAGCCTTTACTTCCTCGCTATTAATCTTCTTACTAATCAAATCCCAAACATTACTTTTTTGATCGATCAGTTTCGGAGCAAGTTCCCCCTCTTTTTCTTTATGTTTAAAGGCACGACTCCGAAAATAATCTCGACAATGATTAACGGCAATTTTTAAAAGCCAATGTTTGAATTTGTTTTTCCCACGGTATCGCTTGAGTGCCTTCATCATTTTCACAAAAACTTCTTGCGTTAGATCATAGGCAAGATGATAGTCACCGACTTTACGATAAACATAGGCAAATATGTATTGATAGTGCCTTTTTACAAGCACTTCCATCGCCGCTTGACTTCCGAGCTGGATTTCATCAATTAATTCTTCATCCGTAGGCATCTGAACTCCCCCCTCTACTCATATTAACGAAATCAATTTAAAAAAGATTTAAATAATCAAATGTTTTTTTGTGCATTACTAATTTCTGATCAAAAAAATAGAACTACCGAGTTTATTTCTACATTAAAAGGCAGCAGAACAATTAAGTTCTACCGCCTTTTTAGCTGAAACCAACAGATCTAAAACAATGTTGTTTACGAAACAATTTTTTAATAAAATACTTTATCTACATTGTATTTGGACTTGAGCTGATTAATAATATATGTCTCGTAAATTTCCCGTTCCATTGGGTCTTCTACTAAACAAATATCGATTTTATATACTTCGTCTCTATGATTTTTAATCGGTGAAACATGATCCTCAAAATGTTTTTTAATTCGTCGGCGTAACTTTCGTGCTTTTCCAACAAAAAGAAGCTCATCTTCTTCATTAAAAAACAAGAAAATGCCACCCTTATCTCTTGGTATTAAATGAAAATCAATAAATCCATAGATAGGGGTTATGGCTGGCTCATTATCTTTAAAAATTTGCTTGCGCTCTGTAATCGTGATATCTGGAGAAGGTATAGTAATATTTATCATCTTTAAACACGTCCTTTTTTTATTTTCGTTTTGCTTCACATGACTCATTCATCAACGAGTATGTTTTCTACCTCTTGTTCTATCTGGATTGCTTTTTGAACGATGATTGGACTTTCTACTTGTAGTACTCCTGTCATTTCTCTTGTGGCTTACTCGCTCGTAATCCTCTCGATCAGGAATGCTTACTCCTGTGATCACTTGAATTTCAAATGTCTGTTGAATTCCTTTTTCAATTATTCGGAGGAACTCGATATCCTTTGGAGCCACTAATGTAATGGCAACTCCATCCCCTCCCGCACGACCAGTTCGGCCAATCCGATGAAGATAGCTGTCAACATCATGTGGAATGTCATAATTATAGACATGTGTTACCCCCTCCACATCAAGTCCCCGTGCAGCAACATCTGTGGCAACTAAGAATTGAGTTTTTGCATCACGAAATCGTTTCAACGCTCTTTCTCGTTTCGATTGTGATAAATCCCCATGCAATTCATCTGACTCGAATCCGCCAGCAATCAAAGCTTCGTGAAGTTTTTTGGCACGAACTATTGTCCGACAAAATATAATCGCTAAAAAAGGGCGATGCTCCTGAATTAAATGGATTAACGTTTCTTGTTTTCTTCGATCCGTCGTTTCTATCACAACTTGTTTAATCTCTTCAACCGTTATCTTTTTCGCTTTGATTTCAATGAATTCCGGCTTCTCCATGTATCTCTTTGTTAGAGAATGAATCTCTTTTGGCATCGTTGCAGAAAAAAGCATCGTTTGCCTTGTTGAAAGTGTATCATAAATAATCTCATCTACTTGTGGCAGAAAACCCATCAGTAACATTTCATCTGCCTCATCGATTACAAGCATTTGAACCGTTGATAGATCAAGGCTTTCTCGATCAATATGATCCAATAACCGACCTGGTGTTGCAACGACTATTTGTGTAGCGCCTTTTATCTTTTTCATTTGACGCTGAACATCCTGTCCACCATAGACAGCTAACACACGGATACCTTCTAAATTTTCAAGCATGATCTTTATTTCTTTTGAAATTTGTTGTGCTAATTCTCTTGTAGGAGTTAATATAAGCGCTTGAATATCTGGATTTTGTGGATCAATTTTTTCTAATATAGGAAGCACAAATGCCAACGTCTTCCCTGTTCCCGTCTGTGCTTTTCCAATAACATCATTTCCTTCAAGAATAAATGGAATTGTCCGTTCTTGGATGGGAGTAGGAGTTACGAGTCCTAATGACTTTAATGTATGATTAACTTCTTTTCGAACACCAAGTTCTAGAAAGTTAGGCAAAACGAATCACATCTCTTTTCGTCTAATAATAGCAGTTTTTTAATAACTATCCTTACTATAGCATATGGGCTAGTATTTATAGAGAGAGTTGAATGATTGATTTTTTGTTTATATTAAGCCGATCCATTGATTTTTGAATCATGCAATTACTTTCCTTATGCCGAGTTCTTAACTGCATGATTAGTCTCACCTAATCCTTCACATGCGGATGTCTTGAATTAGAGTAGAGACCATCGATTCATTTGGTAAGTTATCCAGGTAAAATAACGGATTTATGCCCCACATATTGTCTTAAATATTTGAAGTACTTCAACCAAAATTCTCCCCCGTTAGAGTTTCTTATTAATTAGCTATGTTAAAGTTTATCATTGCTACGGGTAAAAAAATTAGAACTTCCAATTTTGGAGGTTCTATTAGTAATAACATCTTCTTCAACTAATACACCCTTTAGTTGAAGAAAGAATGGACGCTTTGATAAACAGATCAACAACTTATTCTTTTAATACTTTATAAATAAACGGTTTTAAAGCTGTATAAATAAGATAACCTATTAAACCTCCTAATGTGTTCGTAATCAAATCTGTCACATCAAAACTTCTTGAATGTAAACTAGCCCACCACGCACTTAGTAATTGAAAGCTTTCAATGAATAAACTAAAAAAGAAGGTTAATACAATTGAAACTAGAACACCTTTTTTCTTAATTATTGGATATAAGAACCCAAAAGGCATCATCATAATTACATTTAAAATTATTTCCCTAACTGCCCCGTCATAATTTAGTGCTAAATCTCTAAAAGGTATAAAATTTGCCGTTTCTATAAACAAGTTGTTACTAGCAGCGAATGGTATAGGGAATGGCATTAGTGTGACAAATAAAACCATTACAATATAAATATACATTAGCGTATTTATTACCAATTCCTTCATGGACCTTCTTCTCCATCTTCTATAAAAAAACACAATATAAATCAATGCTAACAGAATTAAATCAATAAGATAATACAATTATAATCCATCCTAACTTTCTGAAATATAAAACAGTCTATCTGCGATAACTTGACCTAATTGTCGAACATCAACTAATCATTGCTCTTGCACTAACCTGCCCGTAAGTTGAATCAGCATCAGTGTTTATAAAGCAAATTTAGTTAACCTTAGTGTATCATAAGTTTCTGAATGCTGTATTAAATTTCCTGAAACAATCAAGTCATTCATTGTTACTTCATTTCTTTGGTGATGAATACTTTTCAAGACCTGAAACCAAGTAAGATTATTGTTTAAATATTTGGTCGCAACACCATTAAATCATTGCATTCAACCTATTATCTTCTATGATAATTATTCACAATCTGGACTATCGTCTATGTTTCATTGGATAATTTCATCATGATCAAAACTAAGACTTTATAGCAGGGTTAAATACTGCTAAGCTAATATACTCTTGAATTTATTATTTTACTGGCAATAAAAATCAACGAAATAATAATCACTGCTGTTATTAAGTGAATATTTATGACCACAGTATCAAAATATAGACCAGCAAATAGAATAGTTGCAAACACCATCACTAATGAGAGCCAACCTTTAAATAATGAGCGCTTTTTCTTTATATTTATTTGTTGTTCGTTCAAAGCGGTTTTTGTAACATACCATACAACCCCGTTTGAGAAGATAATAATTATAATGCCTGCTAAAATATCTCCAATTGATAATGTAAAATTAAATTCAGAGTTTCGGTCTATTAAGTTGATTGTAAAATTTATAATTACATTTATAGCGCCGAGAATCCATAACATATTCAGAGATGTGCCTACTAAATCGATAATTTTTTCTTTTGCTGACATTTTAGGCATCGCATCAATTATATCATCACAGATTTCTTTATAATTACCACCCATTACTTTTTGAATATCGTCTCCTCTTTCTTGACCATCTAAGATCAATTCAATAAGATCTTCCCTAACAAGTTCTTGATTATATTCTGTTAAATCAGAGCCTCTTAAATAGACAACCATATTAGTATAAATTTCTTGGTTTTCATCTAAAATAGCTTCTTCTCTACTGTTATTTTTCTTTAGCATTGACTTTGTTATTTTATTCATCTGCATTACCTCCAATAAACAGTTGATTGATTGCATGTTCTAATTTAGTCCAATTATCTTTAAATTCATTTAGCTTGGTTATTCCTTCTTCAGTTAAATGATAATACTTTCGTTTCGGTCCACTATTAGAGTCTCGAACAGTTGCTTTTATCAAATCGCTTTTTTGTAATCGTAAGATAATGGGATAAATTGTTCCTTCAGAGATTGTTCCAAATCCATATTCCTCTAAGAGCTTTGAAATTTCATAAGCATAAGTCTCTTGTTTACGAATGATCTCCAAAACACACCCTTCAAGAACCCCTTTTAACATTTGTGAAGGGATCATCTGGAACCTCCTTTCTAGTACCTTGTATAACATGGTATAGCTACATTGTATTGCAAGTTACTGGTCATGTCAAGATGTTTATACCAAAAATAGGTTGCTTGATCAACTAGAGATCAAACAACCTTTTGTTTAATAATATACGAGGAGATCACTGATAATACTGCGCTTGAGCATTCCATAACTCCTGATATTTCCCTTTTTCTTTGACCAATTTGTCGTGTGGACCACGCTGGATAATTTCACCTTGATCAAAAACTAAAACTTCATCACAGAGTTTTGAGCTTGATAAGCGGTAGGAAATATAAAAAGCAGTTTTATCTTCAACAATTTGATCGAACTTCTGATAAATTTCAAATTCGGTTAAGGGATCAAGTGCAGTTGTTGGTTCATCTAAAACCATGACAGGGGTATCTTTGTATAGTGCACGTACCAGTTGGATTTGTTCATCATCTACTAACACGATGTTTATTATCTTAGACATATATTTCACCCTATCCCTTCCGTACCTAAAGGATTTAGCTTCATAGGTTAACTGCAATCTCCATTAATTATTTTCTACAATCGATTTTATGAAAGCTGTTTTTGCGTCTGCATAGTTATGTTTATTGTCTTTATTGGTTTGTGCCAATTTAAGTTTTAGCTGCTCATACTCGAGCCTATCCTTATCATTTTTTCTCAAATGATCTCTGAATTTCAACTGCTCAAGTAAATATTTATTACCAGATTGATACATATGAATTTGATGGGTTCGGGGTTCACCTTTAATCAAGTAATGTCTGTCAGGTAAGATATTCGTTCCTTTGTATGAATAGCCTAAACTCTCCAGTGGTAAGGAGACCTGAACACCATCATGAAAGTCTTTAATTTCTATAGCTACATCTAAGATTGGTTTTGCACTTAAATTCTTGACTGCGGTACTTCCAATATGATGAACCTCAATGATAGACTGTCCAATCACATCTTGTATTCTCTTTTTTTCTAATTCAAATTCCTTTACCCAATCAATGGTCCAAGGAACTAAGAATACCTCTCCACGTGGTAAACCAAGCATTTCATCACCTCTTACTGAATTGTCTATTGATCATTATTAAAAACTTCGATTATGATTTATTAAAATTGCACACTAAACCCTTTAAATTGATGAATTCCAGTTCCAAATTTCACAAGGTCTTTTTGTTCAAGTTCTTTTACCGCATTTTTCACTTCCAGTAACAGACTTGGATCAAGTCCAACTGTATTATGCCCACCATATATTTTTGTCACATTTGGTATGTTAGCTATTCTCTTTAATGATTGCACTAACTTTACGGGGTCTGTCGTCGGATAAAAAGCATAGATTGGTGTTTGATCGTAAAGAAGATCACCAGTAAATAGATAGCCGGTACGATTATCTAAGATTGAAATATGCCCTGGAGAATGACCAGGGGTATGGAGTATCGTCAGCGTTCGATTTCCTAGCTCTATTTCATCCTCATCATTTAGCAAACCTGTAGGAGCACCTCTAAACGGTGCATATGTATCTGGATTAAAACTTTCTGGTGGAGAAATGGTAAGATCTCGACTGACATCTTTTCTAATTTGCTCAATTGGAAGTCCTTTAATGCCATTTACAAGCCAATCTGCATCATCTGCATGAACAAATATGTTTTCAAATTCACCATGACTTCCAATATGATCCCAATGCACATGTGTTGTCAAAACAATGATTGGTAAGTCCGTAAGTTGATCGGTTATTCTCTTAATGTTATCAATACCTAAACCTGTATCAACTAATGCAGCCTTATCCTCACCAATTAATAAGTAAGAATGAACCTTTTCCCAATGACCATATTCACTGATTGCATAAGTTTGATCATCGATTTGTTCAACAGTAAACCAAGAATCTTTAATATCAACCATTTTTAAAGTTCCTCTCTTATTTGATTAGCCCACAAATCAGTTTAATTAAAAATTCTCCAAAAAATAATTTTATTGATACCACTTAGGCTTGATTCTATTAAAATAATCATGATCTTCCAAGTATCTATAGACTTTTTCTAGCATATCATCGATTTCATTTGGAATCGTTTTTAATGTCCAAACGACTGTGGAAAACACACACATAGCTAAGTAAAGTGAGTAGAGTCGCCAAAAATGTTCATCAGGTTCTTTTTGATCAAAGTAACCTCTGATTTGTCCGATTGAAAAAGGAATACTTACTTCTCTGCTAAAAATACCTATTTTCAAAAATTCATGAATCGGATCTCCCCAGTCATACCTATTGAAATCGATCACACCAGCGAATTTTTTATTGTTAATAATCAGATTTCCAAGGTGAAAGTCATCATGCTGAAATAAATTTGGCCGCCCCTTCATAAGGTGGATATTCTCATCAATGAAGCTGATTATTCTTTTGTCATTTTTAATTTTAATATCACATGCCAAATAGGCTTCTATGTAATTTTTGTGTTTTTCAACCTTCCTTAAATACCATGAAGTCATATCGTCTGGGGCCGATAGCTGATGCATTTTCTTCAATTCTTCACCCGCTTCAACACCAATACGATACTGTTCTTGGTACGAGTATTTTGCGATTTCCTCTTCTCCATCTTTACCTTCTATGTACGAGGTAATCATATAGCCACGATTGCCAACCTCACCAATCGCAATCGGACGAGAACAAGTCACCTGATAATCCTGCATGCTTTCTAAAATAGAATATTCTTTCTTTTTAGTTTCTAATTCTTTCACATTAAACATGCGAACGAGTAATTGCTTGCTACCTTCTTTCGGGTGTACTAAAAACTTTTCATCCGAGGAATACCCTTTATTAATTTTAATAATGTCTCTGCACCCATTCAATAAAGGTATTTGTCTAATTAGTATTTCACTCACAATCGCACCCCCAAATATTATAAATGTCTCATCCCTTTTAAGAGACGAGACATTTATAATATGCCTTAGAAAATTATTTACAACTAAAAATTTCGATGTCTATCAAGTTTGGATTGACTTCTTTTGTTATAGACGATTACTGTAATGATATTTAGCAAAATCGTCACTACAGCAAGAATGAAAGAAAGCCAAACTACAGCCCCTGAAGTGTCCATAAGTGCCGCCCAATCCCCTATCCGAACTAAATAATTATGATATGCGATTTGAAAAAATAATGACATTGCACAGGCACTAATACTCAATATCGAATACAAAGTCCAATTTTTATGATTCTTATTACGTTTGACTAGATTTACAATAGGTAATATCCATGCAACCAAACCCAATACTAGACTTCCGAAATTCAACCAACCATACATGATAATTCTCCCTTCCAAAATTAAGTCATATGCTCTCTAATTATTTGCTTGATTTTTTAAAAAACTAAATCAACAGTACAAGGTAAATATATCGTTAAACGTTAAAAATTACAATATAATTTAGTTTTTATACCATTCAATAAAATCAATAATTTGCACGATTTGAAAAAATAAAAACATCTCCACATATTTAGTGAAGATGTTCAAGACGATTCTTATTAACCTAACTCTTCTCGCCATTCAAGTAGACTTTCTGCCTCTTGCTCTGTGATTTCATTGCGTTCAATCAAAAGTTCTGCCAGTTGGTCAAAGTTAGCTAATGTATAATATGGAACGCCCGCTTCGCTAAATGCATCACTTGCTTTTTCTAAACCGTAACTAAAGATCGCTAAAACCGCTACAACAATCCCACCCGCTGCTTCAACCGCTTTAACAACTGAAAGCACCGATCCACCTGTTGAAATCAGATCCTCAATAATAACAACAGAATCTCCTCGTTTAATCACGCCTTCAATTTGATTACCTTGTCCATGTTTTTTTGCTTGACCGCGTACATAGACAGTCGGTTTATTTAAACGATCCGCAAGCAATGTGGCATGTGGTATACCTGCCGTTGCACATCCTGCCACTACATCAACTGTTAACTGTTTTTCTGCAATAACTTCTGCAAAACCTTCAGCAATTTGATTCCGTAATACAGGATATGAAATGGTCAAACGATTATCACAATAGATCGGTGATTTAATCCCTGATGTCCATGTAAATGAGCGATCGGGTTTAATTTGAATCGCGTTAATTTCAATTAACCCTGATAAAATTTGTTCTGCTTGGTCACTCATGCTTCCCACTCCTCTTTTGCTAATTTATAGGCTTGTTTAGGATCGTCAACTAATGTAATGCTTCGACCAATCACAAGTGCATCGGCACCAAACTCCTTTGCCATTTTCGGTGTCGCCACTCGTTTTTGATCATCTGAACCGTGGCTTAACAAACGAATCCCTGGTGTGACGGCTAAAAACTCTTCGCCACATATTTGCTTTAAAGCTCTTACCTCATGAGCAGAACAAACTACACCATCTGCACCATTTATTTGCGACAGTTTTGCTAAGTGAACAACGGTATCTTCGATTGAGTGACTAATTTTTAATTCCGATTGAAGCGTCTCTTCATGCATCGAGGTCAATAAAGTGACGGCTAACAAATCAGGCGCTTTACCTCCGTTTGATCCATCAATTAAGCCTTCTTTGGCAGCTCGGATCATCTCACCACCACCGAGTCCATGAACGTTAGTCAGCGCAACATCAAGCTTGGCGATGTTCTTCATTGCCTTATAGATCGTTGTTGGAATATCGTGAAGTTTAATATCTAGAAAAATCTCATGGCCACGATCGCGTAGTCGTTTAACAACGTCAGGACCTTCTCGGTAAAAAAGCTCCATCCCTACTTTAACAGCTTCATTCTTGAAATTATGTACATCTAGAAAGTGCTTTGTTTCCTGCCAATCATTAAAATCTAATGCGATATATATCGGTTTATTCACTATGGTGCCCCTTTCCAATCGCTTCTTCGACTGATTTAAATCCATATTTCGCTAAACAAGCTGGAAGTTGTTCGATAAGTTCTGGACAGATCATTGGATTTTGAAAATTAGCTGTGCCAACTTGGACAGCACTTGCTCCAGCTAGTAAAAACTCTAACACATCTTCTGCAGTCATAATCCCACCAACACCGATAATCGGAATTTTAACGGCTTGATAAACTTGATAGACCATCCGTATCGCAACTGGTTTAATCGCAGGTCCAGTTAAGCCACCTACTTTATTCGCCAGTAGTGGACGACGATTTTGTAGATCGATTTGCATACCTGTTAGTGAATTAATCATTGTTAAACCATCAGCTCCAGCTTGTTCAACTGCCTGAGCGATCTCAACAACATTTGTTACATTAGGTGTTAACTTCACATAGACAGGAACGTTACTAGCTGCCTTTACACGTCTAGTTACTTCTGCTGCAACATCTGGATTTGTACCAAACTGAAGCCCACCTTCTTTCACATTCGGACATGAAATATTTAATTCAACTGCCGCAATTCCATCGGTACGTTGAAAAGCTCGTGCAACTTGTTCATACTCTTCAACTGAGCTACCTGCTATATTCGCAACAATAGGTACATCGTAATTTTTCAAATAAGGTAACTCTTGATCAATAATTCGCTCAACACCTGGGTTCTGTAAGCCGATTGCATTCAACATACCAGAATAAGTTTCAGCCACACGTGGTGTTGGGTTTCCTAATCGTTCGTTTAACGTTGCTGCTTTAATGACAACTGCTCCGAGTTTACTCAAATCATAAAATTGACTATACTCTTTGCCAAAACTAAAACAGCCAGAAGCAGGCATAATTGGATTTTTTAAATTTAGTCCTGGTAATTTCACCGATAAATTCATTAAATCATCACCTCAGTCGCATTAAATACCGGTCCATCTGTACAAATCTTCTTCTGATCTTTTCCATCTGCAGACTTAACGACACAAGCATAGCAAGCACCAATTCCACAACCCATTCGTTCTTCTAGTGAAATATAGCCCGGGAAATAATGTAAATATTTTTTGACAGCCTTCAACATTGGCGCGGGTCCACAGCTGAAATAATAGTCGAAATTTAGCTCCTCATGTTGTAAGACGTCTGTGACATAGCCTTTTGTTCCATAGCTACCATCATCAGTCGTGACAAAAACTTCGCCTAATGTTGCAAATTCTTTTTCGTAAAAAATCTCATCTTTTGTTTGAAATCCAATCACTGTCGTTACCTTAATCCCTTTTTCAACAAGTGATTTAGCTAAGTAATAAAGTGGAGGCACACCGACACCGCCGCCTACGAGTAACGCATGTTCCATCTCAATCGATTCAATCGGATAACCATTGCCTAGTGGAATCAAAAGATCAATTAACTCACCCGTCTTTAAGTGAGTCAGCACATCCGTTCCTTTACCAAACACTTTAAAAATAACCGTCAGTTTATTTAATGACAAATCAATATCTGCTACTGAAATCGGGCGTCTGAGCATAAATTCACTGCCTTGATTGACTCGAATATGGATAAATTGACCCGGTTTAATTTGTGCTAGTAAGCTTTTTTCAATTTCTAAATCAAGTTGATAAGTAGCTTTTGCAATTTCCTCAATTTCTAAAACTGGCACGATTAATTGTCTCATCAAACTCTTCCTTCCTCGTTGATCTAAGTTAACGAATCTCACATTTGTTGATAAACAATTTTTCCATTCACTATCGTTAAAACTGGATTTCCAACGACTGTCCAATCACCGAAAGGAGTATTCTTTCCTTTCGATTCAAATTGCTCAGGATCAATTGTCCACTGTTCAGCTAAATCAAGTAGGACTATATCTGCATCAGCTCCCAGCTCAATTGTCCCTTTCGATAATCCAAAGACTTCGGCAGGTTTTGTGCTCAGCCAGTCAATTAATTGTGTTAACGTACATTTTTTTTCCTTAACTAAATGTGTATATAACAGACCAAAGGCCGTCTCTAAACCAACAATCCCAAATGGTGCTTGATCAATTCCCTTGGCTTTTGCTTCTTTCGTATGTGGGGCATGATCTGTTGCGATAAAATCAATTGTGCCATCTAACAAACCTTGCCATAATGCTTCTTGATCAGCGATTGATCTTAGCGGTGGATTCATCTTGAAATTTGTGTCTTTCGTCTTAATATTATTTTCATTTAACAGCAAATGATGTGGGGAAACTTCTGCAGTCACCCTGATGCCTGCTCGTTTAGCATCACGTATTACCCGAACAGATTCTTTCGTACTGACATGACAAACATGATAATGACAACCCGTTGCTTCTGCTAACAAAACATCACGGGCAATTTGAACCGATTCAGCCACAGACGGAATCCCATTGATCCCAAGTCTCTGACTCACATCACCTTGATGAACACTCCCATTGTTAATTAATGAATTATCTTCACAATGAGCGACAATCGCTTTGTTTAAAGCTTGAGCTTGTCGCATTGCTTCCATCATATCCTGTGCCGTTTGAATCCCTACACCATCATCGGTAAAAGCAAAGACATTTTGCTCAGCTAAACTAGAAAAATCAACAAGCTCCTCACCTTTTAAGTCTTTCGTGATTGAGCCGTAAGGAAGCACATTGACGAGCGCATCTTGACTAATTTTTTGATTTAATGCAATGACTCGCTCGGCGCGATCAGGCACTGGATTCGTATTCGGCATCGAGCAAATTGTTGTATAGCCACCTTTTGCTGCAGCTTTTGTACCCGTTGCAATCGTCTCTTGAGCCTCGCCCCCAGGTTCACGGAGGTGGACATGAACATCGATAAATCCTGGAGCAATAAAGCGACCATTCGCATCGATGACTTGATCATTTGCTTCTGCTTCAATTTGTTCAGCAATAGCAACGATTTTGCCAGCTTCAATTTTTAGATCAATCGTTTGACTGTTAAAACTAGTTAACCCGTGCGTAGAGTGTTTGATAATGATCGCCATATTGTTGTTCCTCCTCCCAATTCAGCAAGTGGTCTAAAACTGCCATCCGTGCGTAAACACCGTACTCCATTTGTTTAAAAATTCGTGATCGTTCACATTCAACGAGCTCATCCGCAATCTCAACATTGCGATTAACTGGCGCTGGATGCATAATGATTGCTTCTTTTTTCATTCGTCCTTCACGCTCAACTGTCAAACCATACTGCTGTAAATAAGTATCCTTACCGTCATTTTCAGCATCTTGATGGCGTTCAGATTGAATTCTAAGTAACATCACAACATCAGCTGTTTCAATCGCATCATCTAAATCAACATACGGAAAGTCTAAGCTGTGATCTTGCCATTCAGGTTTGGCTGCAAAAGAAACATTTGCTCCTAATGTTCGCAGTGCATATGCATTTGAGCGCGCAACCCGACTATGAACAATGTCTCCTGCAATTAAAACATTTAAGTCTTTAAAATTGCGAAATTCTTTATACATTGTGTAAAGATCTAACAATGATTGTGTTGGATGCTCACCTGCACCATCACCTGCATTAATAACGGGGATATCTAATTGTTCAGCTAATTCCTGAACGGCATTTTCTTGAGGATGTCTAATCACGACCGCCTCTGCTCCAATCGAAGCAATTGTTTTTGCTGTATCATAAACGGATTCACCTTTCACGACACTTGAATGATCAACTTGAAAATCAATCACTTCAAAACCAAGTCTTTTCTCAGCCACTTCAAAGCTCAATTTTGTTCGTGTGCTTGGTTCATAAAATAAATTTGTCACAAATCGTTTCTTACCTGTGGATTGATCGGCATCTTTACTACTTGCAAACCAATCTGTTCGTTTAATTAAATGAGAAATTTCTGCTTGAGTCATCGTTTTCATAGAGACAAAGTTATTCATTTAGATTCACCTCGTTGTTTTTTTATGTTCTCACTTTTAAATATTGCTTGACACTCATTTTTATAAAAAAGACTAGCTAGTTAAAGGAGCTAGTCTATTGACCTTATTCTGAGTCGCTTTCTGTTTCAAACATACTTCCATTACCACGACCGAGTTCTTTACCTGGTAAGACAAGGTTTAAAATAACACCAACAATTGCAGCTAAAGCCATCCCCGCAATCTCAATGTTAACTTCTCCAATTGAGAATTGAACCATTGCTCCACCAATACCGATCACTAAAATAACTGAAGAGATAATTAAGTTACGATTTTCAGCAAAGTTGATTTGATTATCAATCAACATTCTTAAACCACTTGATGCGATGATACCGAATAGTAAGATTGATACACCACCCATAACTGGAGTAGGTATCGACATAATGATTTCTGATATTATTCCGATAAAACCGAATAGCACAGCTAGTACAGCAGCACCACCAATAACGAACACACTAAAGATTCGTGTAATAGCTAACACACCAATGTTTTCACCATAAGTTGTATTCGGCGGTCCACCTAGCGCTGAAGCAATAATTGTTGCAACCCCGTCACCTAAAATTGAGCGATGTAAACCAGGATCTTTTAGGAAGTTACGTCCAACAACGTTTGAGACAACCATCTGATCACCAATATGCTCAGCAATCGTTACTAATGCGACGGGAACCATTAATGCAAGTAGACTCCAGTTAAAGACTTCAAACGGTGAGTAGTGAACAAACGGAATCACAAACTCTGGTGCAACAAAAATCGCACTGAAAAACTCACCGACTGATCCGGCTGAGACAATTTGATTCCAGCTTTCAACAATTCCTGAATAATCAACAACTCCTACAATTAGCGCATAAACATAACCTACAACAATTCCTACTAAAATCGGAATGACTCCTAAGAAGCCTTTAAAAAATAATGATCCAAGAATCGCAACAATAAGTGTCACTAGTGCTACAGAGAAATGTAAACCGCTATAATTCCCATCGACATTCATTGCCATATCGATTGCTGTTGGAGCTAACCCCAAACCAATGACCACAATAACTGGTCCCACAACAATTGGTGGTAAAATTTTCATTAACCAATCTGTACCAAAGGCAAAAATAAGTAGTGCCAGAATTCCGTAAACCAATCCAGCAAAGAAACTACCAACCATTGCACCAGGAACACCAGCATCTCCAATTGCTGTCACTAGTGGCGCGATAAAAGCAAAACTCGAGCCTAAATAAACGGGTATTCTACCTTTCGTTATCAACATATAAGCAAGTGTCCCTGTTCCACTTGAAATCAGTGCAACTGCTGGTGATAAGTCTGTTAAAAAGGGAACGAGTACAGTCGCACCAAACATTGCGAATAAGTGCTGTAAACTTAACATAAACCACTGTGATTTTTTCGGAACATCTCTTACGTCCATTACCATATCTAATCTTTTCATTTTTTTCTTCCCCTCATTATTTTTTATATAAAAAAAGTCTCTTTGCAAGTTTGCAAAGAGACTTTTCTACGTGCTAAAGCACATAGTTATCCCCGTACAACCTTGCAAGCCTCTCTGGACTTGTTTTAAAGGTTTACTGTTTGACTATATTTTATTCTGAAAAATACTCACTAAATCTTTTTCATCTGTTTCTTCTAGCCTTACTGTGATAACTTCTGATTGTGCAGTTGGAATATTTTTTCCGATATAATCTGCACGAATCGGTAATTCTCGATGGCCACGGTCAATCAGTACCGCTAATTGGATTTGAGCAGGCCTCCCAAAATCAACAAGGGCATCCATCGCCGCCCGAACAGTTCGTCCTGTATAGAGTACGTCATCAACTAGAACAATTTTCTTGCCGTCAATTGCTAATTGAAAATCTGTTGTATGAACAGTCGGCTCAGCTTGATCACTAACATGAGATAAGTCGTCTCGATAAAGAGTAATATCAATTTCTCCAATCGGAACCTTTATTCCTTCAATCTGACTGATCTTTTTTTGAAGACGCTCCGCTAAGGGAACACCGCGCGTTTTGATCCCAACAAGGACGACATCATCAACACCTTTATGGTGTTCTAATATTTCATGAGCAATTCGTGTCAAAGCACGATTGATTGCCGGTTGATCAAGAACAACAGCCTTCTCCTTCATGATGTTTCCCCCTTTTTGGAATGATGATGAATTTCACCAAAATAACCGTTCTTATTAAAAAATCCCTTTTCTCCGCGTGAGAAAAGGGATTTGAATAGACGTATCCAAATGAATTGTATCATTTCCTTCTCAGTCTCACGGGACTGCCTTAAAGGTTATTTTATTAATTACATTATTTCAGAGTTTCGCTTGAAAGTCAATAGCTTTCTCTCGCTTTTTCTACATAATCATCAAAAGATTTTGGTGGTTCAATTTCAAAATGCATCCATTCATTTGTTCGCGGATGATTAAACCCAATTTCATAAGCATGTAGTGCTTGTCCATCTGCTTGAATCGTCTTTTTTCTCCCGTATTTGGGATCACCAACGATTGGGAATTCAATATATTTCATGTGCACTCGAATTTGATGCGTTCGGCCTGTTTTTAAACTACACTTAACAATGGTGAATTTTTGATTAATCCGTTCAACTACTTCAAAATAAGTAACCGCTTCTTTCCCACCACTTACGACCGCCATACTTTGTCGATCTTTTGGGTTTCGACCAATTGGTGCTTCAATTGTTCCATATTCATGCGGAATCGCCCCATGAACTAAAGCAAGGTAAGATCGTTTTACTTCACGCTTTTTAAGTTGCTCAGCTAATGACAAGTATGCATCATCTGTTTTTGCAACAACTAGTAAACCACTCGTATCTCGATCAATTCTGTGAACAATTCCTGGTCGGTCTTCTCCGTTAATCGTTGTTAATTTGTCAGTATGATGCAACAGAGCGTGAACTAAAGTCCCCGACTGATGACCAACTGCTGGATGAACGACCATTCCTTTTGGTTTATTGACAACTAATAAATCATCATCTTCAAAAATAATATCTAGTGGGATCGCTTCAGGTTCAATTTTGATCGATTCTTTTTCCGGCTCATTCCAACCTAGTTGATCCTTTTCTTGAACACGGTAATTTGCCTTCACTTGTTTTCCATTAACCATTACCAAGCCACTTTTAATCCATGTTTGAATTTGTGCTCTTGACACCCCCTCAACCAATTGTGTTAACAGTTGATCAACCCTTGTATTTGCTTCTACTTCTGTTACGTGATGGATAAAATTAGTCATCTTTTTTTGTGCCCTTTCCAAAGTCCTCTTTCAATACAACAATCCCAATCATAATCACTCCAACAACTAATGCGGAATCAGCAATATTAAAAATTGGATAGCTATACGATCCAAAGTACATATCGATAAAATCAACAACTTCTTGATAGGCTAATCGATCAATAAAGTTACCAATTGCCCCACCTAAAATTAGACCAAGACCAACACCTAACCACTTACTTTCATGAGCATATTTTTTTATATAATAGACGATTACAACGATCACAATTGCCGTAATGATATAAAAGAACGTCATCTGTCCAGCTAGTATCCCCCAAGCAGCACCAGGGTTTCGATGTGATGTAATGTATAAAAAATTATCAATGATTGGAATACTCTCTCGTAATTCCATGTTCGTCATGACCAGCCATTTCGTGACTTGATCAATGCTAATAACTAATAAAGCTAACAGATAATAAAGCATAAAACGTCCCCCATAGTCCCAATTTAATAACTAAATTTTAGCATACCCGCAAGTAAAAACTCAACTAGCTTATAAAATTAAAGTAAATCTTAAAGCCAAACAAAAGCAGACAGCCTAGACTGTCTGCTTCGATTTTAGTAATATTCTTCAACGATATCGGCACATCTTTCACACAAGTCTGGATGATTCTCATGTTTTCCGACTGTCTCTGAAACAACCCAGCATCGATCACAACGTTCTTGATCATATTTTTCAACATAAACTTGAACATATTCATAATCTTTTAACTGTTCATTTCCTTCAGTCAGAAGATCAACTTTTGACACAATAAACAGTTGGTCCAGTCGATCAATCTCTGTTAATAATTTTCGTGTTGCTTCATCTTTGGCAACAAGCGTTACTTTTGCTTCAAGTGATTTTCCAATCACCTTATCAGCTCTCGCCTCTTCTAACGCCTTTAAGATATCATCACGAACGCTAACAAAATGATCCCACTTGTCTAACAGCCCTTCACTTTGTTCAACCTCTCTACCCTTAGGCATATCCGTCAGTTGAACATACTTCTCAGTTTGATTAGGAATATAGCTCCACACTTCTTCTGCTGTGTGCGTTAAGATCGGTGTGATTAATTTAACAAGCGCTACCAGATTTTCATAGTAGACTGTTTGAATTGCCCGACGACGTTTGCTATTTTCTGGCTCGATATAAAGAATATCTTTCGCATAATCAAGATAGAAAGAACTCAATTCTTGTGAACTAAATTGATGCACTAAATTAAACACTGTAGAGAAATCATAATTGTCATACGCTTTAAGGACACGTGAAATGATTTGTTGTAATTTAACAAGCATATAACGATCTAATTCTTCAAGCTGATCATCTTTAACTTTATCAACAGCTGGATCAAAATCAGCTAAGTTTCCGAGTAAAAATCTAAATGTGTTTCTAATTTTCCGATAACCCTCTGTCGTTTGACGGATAATCTCATCTGAGACACGTACATCTGCTTGATAGTCAACTGACGCAACCCAAAGGCGTAAAATATCAGCACCATATTGCTTCATGATTTTTGCTGGAACGATAACATTTCCAACAGACTTACTCATCTTACGACCTTGCCCATCTAAGGTAAAGCCATGGCTTAAGACAGCTTTATAAGGTGCTTTTCCAGTTACAGCAACAGCTGTTGAGATCGATGAGTTAAACCAACCACGATATTGATCCGATCCTTCCAAATAAAGATCAGCAGGACGTCTCAATTCTGGATTATCTTCTAATACACCTTGGTGTGAAGAGCCCGAATCAAACCAGACATCCATAATATCCGTTTCTTTAGTAAACGTACCGTTCGGACTATGTTCAGATGTAAAACCTGCCGGTAATAAATCTTTAGCATCCCACTCAAACCAAATATTTGAGCCATGCTCTCTAAAGAGTTTGACAACATGACTGATTGTTTCATCCGTAATGATTGGTGTTTGATCTTCTCCATAAAATACTGGAATAGGAACACCCCAAACACGTTGACGTGAAATGACCCAATCACCCCGATCTCTTACCATATTGAATAGTCGTGTTTCTCCCCACTTAGGTAACCACTCAACATTACCGATTTCAGCTAAAATTTCTTCACGGAAATCTTTAATTGATGCAAACCATTGTGGTGTTGCCCGGTAAATGACTGGTTGTTTTGTTCGCCAATCATGTGGGTATGAGTGTGTGATGAAGTCTAGTGCTAATAACGCGCCTTTTTCTTCTAGTAATTCAGTAATGATTTTATTTGCTTTATCATAAAATACACCTTCTAGACCAGGTGCCTCATCTGTAAATACACCTTTATAATCGACTGGGGAAAGTGCGTCTAAACCATATTTTTGACCAACAATGAAGTCATCCTCACCATGACCAGGTGCAGTATGAACAAGTCCTGTTCCGTCTTCAGTCGTGACGTGATCTGCGACAACAATCAATGAGTCACGATCATAAAATGGATGTTTAGCAACAAGTCGATCAGCCTCAATCCCTTTAAATGTTTGGCTAATTGAATAATCAGTCCACTCTAATTTAGTTGCCACTTTTTCTAACAATTCTTCAGCAACAACATACTTTTGATTGTTTACATTGACAACAACATAATTTAAATTAGGATGAACCGCAATTGCCAAGTTAGCCGGAAGTGTCCATGGAGTCGTTGTCCAAATAACAAACTTCTCATCCCCTGATAAAAGCTCACCACCATCTTTAACATCAAAGGCAACAAAAATTGAAGCTGAACGCTTATCTTGATACTCAATTTCCGCTTCTGCCAAAGCAGACTCAGAAGATGGTGACCAATAAACAGGCTTTAATCCTTTGTAGATATAGCCCTTCTTAGCCATCTCACCAAAAACTTCAATTTGAGCAGCTTCATACTCTTTGTTTAGCGTAATATAAGGATTATCCCAATCTCCGCGCACACCGAGTTGTTTAAACTGTGTACGTTGATTATCAATTTGCTCTAAAGCGTACTCTGCACATAACTTACGAAATTCTGCAGTTGACATTTTCTTACGATCAACTTTCTTTTTCGCAAGAGCTGTTTCGATTGGTAAACCGTGCGTATCCCAACCAGGAACATACGGTGCATGAAAACCCGCCATTGATTTATATTTGACGATAAAATCTTTTAAAACTTTATTGAGCGCGTGCCCCATATGGATATCTCCATTTGCATATGGGGGTCCATCGTGCAGCACAAATAACGGCTGTCCTTTCGTTCTTTGTTGAACTTTTTCATATAGTTCGTCTTTCTCCCATTCCTCTTGCATGACTGGTTCTTTGTTCGGCAAATTCCCGCGCATTGGGAATTCAGTTTTTGGCATTAATAACGTTTCTTTGTAATCCATCAAGAAAAACCTCCTTAGTATTTAAATTCTTTCAATATTTTTCAAGCAGTACGACAATCAACAATAA
>DUPD01000068.1 GCA_012838505.1 Bacilli bacterium
CTTTTAATATTTGCTTAACAATTCCAGAACCTTTTCTCATCTTCTTCTCCTTAAATATGATAATTAGATTTTAACACAAAGTTATCCACAACTAACGAATTTTATAATTTCCTAAACAATAAAAAAAGAGCTGACAATGAAAAGTCGGCTCTTTTTTGTTGAAACATTATTTGTGGAGATTGTTTTTCAGCACTATTGTAAGTAAAATGTAAAGAAAAATTGTTAATTATTATCTCAAAGCATACAAACGTACGTTCTAAACTATGGTATAATAAACTTAGTGTAACAAGGCTTTTTATGGGTGGTGACTCACTCCCTTTATTTTACGAGAGGGGGTGAGAAGATGACGGTATTTGAGACGTTAGTTGTTGCGATCTCTTTTGGCACGTTAATCGTTGCAGTGTTGTCATTTGACCGAAAAAAATAACCACCCAGAGCCCGACAAGCTTTTGTGGTGATTATTTTTTTCACTGTATAAAGTGAGTCGCCCCCTTAAAGGGCTGTTACACAAGGCTGGAGTGGTGTTCGAGCACCGCTTCAGTCTTTTTATATCTTTGGTACTTCTACTTATATTATACCTTAGTTTTTGGAAATGTAAACGATCATTGCTTTAAACGTAGTTTTGGATTCAAAAAAACAGATTTTAATTAATCATTTGTTATTGAATGAACATCAGCAGTTTGTTAGAATTAATTAACAGTGATAAGTAATTATTTATAGTATCAATAAAGTTTAGGGGGATATCAATGTGAGAATGAAGGATATATTGAGTATCATTCAAGACAATTTTTATTTTGCGTTTATGCTAATTGTGATATTAGCAGTTTTTTTAGGACTTGGCTATTTTGTCGTGTATAAAAAGCTTTTAAAAGGATCTAAAAGCTTAAGTAAACGCAAGGTTATCATTTGGCTTTGTCTGATTGGATACATAATTATGGTTATCGGAGTGACGTTTATCAATCGAGGATCAAGAATATATGGTGATACAAATCTTCACCTGTTTAGTTCGTATCGAGAGGCTTGGAATTCTTTTAATTCGGTGACTTGGAGATTTATCTACTTGAATATATTCATGTTGGTTCCTTTGGGGATACTCCTTCCACTGTTAAACAAAAGGTTTCAAAAATTATCGTGGTTAGTTGGAGCAGCCGTCCTAATGACATTGATGATCGAAACGACTCAACTTGTGACTGGCTATGGAATATTTGATCTGGATGACATATTTAATAATGTTTTAGGTGCTATTATCGGTTATGGGATCGTTATGCCGATTCTAACGATTTTAGAGAACAAAAAAGGGAAGTTTAAACGATCGGTTATCTACCTCACTCCATTAATACTTGTGGTCGTTTCAACTCTTGCAATCATCGCTCTATATCATGCACAAGAATTTGGCAATCTTTCTATCGCACATAATTACAAAATAAATATGAAAAATATTGATCTGATTTCAAATGTAGACCTTGAAGTCGATGGGAAAGAAGTTTTTCTAGCCAATGAAAAATATAGTATTAAAAAAGTACCTATCTACAGAGCACCAATTTACGATGTGACTAGTGGAGAAGCATTTTTCGCTGATTTCTTAAAGCATAAAAATATCGATCCAGAAATAGAAGTGGATCCTTATAGCGATATGGCGATTTATTGGTCTAGAGGTGAACCATCTTACAGTATGTGGTTTGATTATCATGGTGGGAGCTACCAATATAGTGATTTTTCATTTTTTGATGTGGGAATAGAAAGAGCGCAAACGGATGAAGCGAATTTAAGGAAAATCTTAGCGGACTTTGCTATTGCTATTCCTGACGAAGCGATCTTTAGTGTTGCTGATGACGGCATAACTGAAGGCACCTATGAATGGCTGATTGAAAACAAAGTTGATGGAGAGTCGATTACGAATGGCAAATTAACTGTCGACTACTATAATGATGACAGTGTGAAGCAAATCGATAACCAAATAATAACGTATCAAAAAGTAAACGATGTCTCAATTAAAAGCCAAGAAGAAGCTTATCAGGAATTAGCAGACGGGAAGTTTAATTTAAATTGGCCTAAAGATGTAAGAACAATAAAGATAGAAGATGTAACCCTTGCCTATATGCTCGATACTAAAGGCTTTTACCAACCGATATATAATTTCTCATCAAAAGTAAATGGAGCAGACACAATGATATCGATTCCAGCAATACCAAGATAAGTGTAAAATATACCCTTATTAATTATGGCGCATTTGTATTTTACTAAAAAGTCATAAGTTACCCCACATGAAAGTTTATTAAATAAGTCTGAAGTGTTGTTTAAAAACCACTTCAGACTTTTAGTATTCTCACTTTACATGCCAGAAATTGTATTATTAAAGGGTGGATATAGCTAAAACGCACTAAACAGATAAGAATAAAATGTTTTTTCGGAAAAAGCATTGACATTGGAATCTTTATGTTATATTATAGGTCACAACTTAATATATAAATCTTATCAAGAGAGGTGGAGGGACTGGCCCTGTGAATCCTCGGCAACAGACTATATTAGAACTGTGCCAATTCCATTAATGTACATTAACAGATAAGAAGATTATAAATGATTTATTTCATTAACCTCTTCTTAGCAAAATTAAGAAGAGGTTTTTTGGTAGATAAGATAGTATAACAACTTTCTTACTACATAAGTGCAACTAAAGCATCCGCCTAAAAGCTTGGCGAATGCCAAGTTTTCTAAAAAATTTCATATGCTCATTAGTCAACTAAAGGCATCTTTTGACCAATCACTTGATTGATTATAAAGGGTGCCTTTTTATTTCACACAGATTGGATGTTTAAGGTGAAAACTATATCTATGTCTAATTATGGAAGTTACAGCTACTATTTAAATGATTCTATAGGAGGAAAATCAATGACTAGATCAAGCAATGTTGTTTGGCATAAATCAACTATAAAAAAAGAAAATCGCCATCAATTGAATGGTCATAAAAGTGCGATTATTTGGTTTACAGGATTATCTGGTTCTGGAAAATCCACGATTTCAGTTGCACTCGAATCCGCTTTATACGCAAAAGGGATACGAACTTATCGCTTAGATGGTGATAATGTTCGACATGGTTTAAATAGAGATTTGGGGTTTAGCCCAGAAGATCGAAATGAAAATATTCGAAGGATAGGAGAAGTTGCTAAATTAATGGTCGATGCAGGATTATTTACATTGACAGCATTTATTTCCCCTTATCGTGAAGATCGAGATCAAGTTCGCCGCTTAGTTAAAGATCATGAATTTGTTGAAGTTTATCAAAAAGCTACAATAGCCACATGTGAAGCGCGTGATCCCAAAGGACTCTATAAGAAAGCGAGATTAGGAGAAATTAAGAATTTTACTGGTATTGATGCACCGTATGAAGAACCTATTAATCCAAATATTGTTATTGATGCAGATCGACTGAGTGTTGAGGAATCTGTTGAACAAATCCTCTCTTATTTAGAGAAGAAAGGCTATATTTAAGGGTTTGATCATATATTAACTGCAACAATTTTGACTAATCAACAAATAAAAGGTGCAAAAGGTGGAGTGATTGATGGAAAAGCTGACATATGAATCATGGTTCGAATATGATGATCCTTCTTTTTTGATTGATAACCCTTCAAAGGGAGCGTTAAATGTATTGAAATGGGCATTTAAAACATATAAAGATGAACTGGTTTATGCTTGTAGTTTTGGTGTAGAAGGTATGGTAATGATTGATTTAATTTCACAAATTAATTCAAAAGCACAAATTGTTTTTCTCGATACAGAACTTCACTTTGAAGAGACATACAGACTAATTGACGAAGTGAAAGCACGTTATCCTGAACTGAATATAAAAATGAAAAAACCAGCTTTAACAGTTGAAGAACAAGCTGAAAAATACGGAGATAAATTATGGGAGAGACAGCCGGATCGCTGTTGTTATATGCGGAAGATCGTTCCGCTGAGAGAAGAGCTAAGTAATGCAACTGCTTGGTTATCCGGATTGAGAAGAGAACAATCACCAGAGAGAAGTCAAACAAAGTTTATCAACAAGGATGAGAATTTTAAATCAGTAAAAATTTGTCCACTAATCCATTGGTCATGGATTGATATTTGGGACTATGTTAAAAAAAATCAATTACCTTATAGCACGCTTCATGATCAAGGTTATCCCAGTATTGGCTGCGTGCCGTGTACATTACCAGGAGATACGAAAACAGGATCACGCGCTGGACGCTGGAAAAATCAACAGAAGACAGAATGTGGCCTACACAAACATTAAAGCTAAGAAAATGGAGGAGTTAATATGAAATTAGGTCAACCGCATGGTGGAGTATTAGTCAATCGTTGGGATCCTGATTATGACTTCCAATCGATTACTGAAAAAGTTGAATTAGATGAAATTGCTTTGAGTGACTTGGATTTGATCGGAGTTGGAGCTTACAGTCCTTTAACAGGATTCTTAACTGAAGAAGATTATCATGCTGTTGTGGAAAGTATGAGGTTATCAACTGGTGAACCATGGACGATCCCAATTTCATTACCAACAACTGAAGAGAATGCTAAAAATATTGAAATTAATAGTTTAGTTAGATTAGAAAAAGAAGGAATTGTTTATGGTGTTATTGAAGTATCGGATATATTTATCCCTGATAAAAACAAAGAAGCAAAATTTGTTTTTAAAACAACAGATCGAGAGCACCCAGGGGTAAGGAAGTTGTTTGAACGTCCTAATGTATATTTGGGTGGCACGATCACTCTAATTGCTCGACGTCAAATTAATCATTCATTAGACTTACACTTTGATCCATTAAAGACGAGGGAAAATTTTGCTCAGCTTGGTTGGAAAACGGTTGTCGGTTTCCAAACAAGAAATCCGGTCCATCGAGCACATGAGTACATTCAGAAATCAGCATTAGAAATCGTAGATGGATTATTTTTAAATCCATTAGTGGGGGCAACTAAGGCAGATGATATACCAGCAGATGTGCGTATGAAAAGTTATCAAGTTTTGCTTGATAATTATTATCCAAAAGATCATGTGTTTTTGGGTGTATTTACAGCTGCTATGCGCTATGCAGGACCGAGAGAAGCGGTATTTCACGCGATCGTACGAAAGAACTTTGGCTGTACACATTTTATCGTTGGTCGTGACCACGCTGGGGTTGGTAATTATTATGGTACGTATGACGCGCAAAAAATATTTAGCCATTTTACTGAAGAAGAACTGGGAATTAGTTTATTATTTTTTGAACATAGTTTTTATTGCAATAGCTGTGGCAATATGGCGACCGCAAAAACATGTCCACATGAGGTAAGTAATCATGTCATCTTATCAGGAACAAAAGTTAGAGAGATGTTACGTAATGGTGAACAACCGCCAGAGACTTTTAGTAGGAAAGAAGTCATTGAAGTACTAATTTCTGGATTAAGAAAGTGGGCGATTCAATCGTAGCATTATAAATAAAGAGGAGGGCAAATGTGGGAAAAGTTTATTTAGTTGGAGCAGGGCCTGGTGATCTAGATTTAATCACTGTAAAAGGGCTCAAGTGTATAAAGAAAGCTGATGTCATTCTCTATGATCGCTTAATTAACAAGGAACTTCTAAGCTATGCAAAAAAAGATGCAAAGCTAATCTACTGTGGTAAAAAGCCAGGCCGTCATGCCATGATACAGGAAAAAATTAATCAGTCTTTAATCAAATATGCAAAACAGGGAAAGTCTGTAACGCGATTAAAGGGTGGTGATCCATTTATTTTTGGTCGGGGTGGTGAAGAGGCGATTACTTTGGCAGATCATGGAGTTGCTTTTGAAATTGTTCCTGGGATTACTTCTGGAATCGCAGCTCCCGCATATGCGGGCATTCCTGTTACTTATCGTGAACTTAGTTCTAGTTTCGCAATTGTCACGTGTCATATTCGACCAGGTCAAGGTGATGGACTTGATTGGGAAAGCCTTGCTACGGGAGTAGATACTTTAGCGATCTATATGGGAGTAGGCAATTTACCGTATATTTGTGAACAATTAACCAAATGTGGTCGACCAGTTGATACACCAGCAGCAATTATTCATTGGGGTACAACCAATGAACAAATGACATTAACTGGATCTATATCCTCCATTGTTGAGTTAGCTAACAAATCAAAGATTAAAAATCCGAGTATGATAATTGTCGGGGAGGTTGTCAAACTAAGAGAAAAAATTAACTGGTTTAAAGAAAACACAATCAATGAAATAAGTGTAACAGAAGCATCTGTATAAAAAAGGAGGTTTCTATCATACAAGCAGTCTTATATATTGCTCACGGCAGTCGGATTAAAGCGGGTGTTGAAGAAGCTATTTACTTTATTGAACAGACCCAGTCTTTAATTGACGTACCAATTCAAGAAATTTGCTTTTTAGAATTGGCACCACCAACTATTTTTGAAGGCATTACAAGATGTATCGCCCGTGGGGCAAATAGAATCGCAATTGTTCCTGTTCTTCTATTAACTGCACATCATGTTAATAAGGATATTCCATTAGAAATTGAAGCGGCAAAGGTGCAATATCCAAATATCAAATTTTCATACGGGGAGGCAATGGGAATTCATTCAAAGATTATTGATAGTTTATATGATCGCATTTTAGAGCAAGAAATTGTCATTGATCCACAGGCAACAGTTCTACTTGTAGGTAGAGGAAGTAGTGATCAGGCAGTCAAACGTGATCTAACAGAGATAGGGAGACGTCTAAGTAAAAAGTATGGCATTAATCAAGTCAATGTTTGCTTTTTATATGGATCGCAACCCCATTTTGATGAGGCGATACAGCAATTGCAAGCATCAATTGTAAATCAAGTATTTATTATTCCATACTTACTTTTCTCGGGTATCTTAATGAGTCAGATAACAAACAAGATTAATGAACAATCAGTAGAAACGCAGAAATTTATTCTCTGTGAAAATCTTGGTTATCATCAAAACATAAAAAAGGTACTTAAGGAGAGAGTAGAGCAAACCATAGCACAGATTTGATTATCAGTTGTTTAAATAAAGAGTTTAAATAGAAAGGGTGGAGATTGATTATGGGAAATCGCACAGAGAATATCGAACAATCACTTAAGAAAGTTAAGGAAATGTTAGAAAAAATGAATTTTGGTTCAATTACATTAATTGTTCAAGATAATCATGTTGTTCAAATTGAAAGAAACGAAAAAATTAGGTTGAAATAATCGAGATCGATTTTTAAGAATAGAATAATAGAGACGTGAGGTGACAATCATTGCAACTTCAAGTAATGAACAGTCCTTTTAATCAGGAGCAAGTCGATCTCCTTAATAAACTTCTACCAGCATTATCAGGAACTCAAAAGATTTGGTTAAGTGGCTATTTAAGTGCAACTGAAGTAGCACCAGTTGACTTATCGGGTGGAGTTGGATTACTAGATAAGCCGGCTCCAAAAGTTACTCAAGAATTGACGATTCTTTATGGTTCGCAGACAGGCAATGGTCAAGGTTTAGCGGAAGATTTCTCGGAAAAATTGAAAGCACTTGATTTCGATATTACACTTTCATCAATGAGTAATTTTAAAACAAATGCCTTTAAAAAACTAGAAAACCTACTAGTGATCGTAAGTACTCATGGTGAAGGAGATCCACCTGATCATGCAATACCGACTTATGAATTTTTGATGGGGAGTAGAGCGCCTAAATTAGATAAACTCAATTACTCGGTCTTGTCTCTAGGTGATAGTTCGTATGAATTATTTTGTCAAACGGGCAAGGATATTGATCAACGTTTATTAGAATTAGGAGCTAATCAACTCTATCCCCGAGTAGATTGCGACTTAGATTATGATGAACCAGCTGCTGACTGGTTTGACAATGTTGTAGCTAAATTAAATGAACAACGAGAATCAGAAACGGTCTCAGTTGAACAGTCACTGAACCAGTCGGTTGTTTCGAATCAATCCATTTATTCACGAACAAATCCATTTCAAGCAGAAATTCTTGAGAATATAAATTTAAATGGTCAAGGTTCGAATAAAGAAACGCGTCACATTGTCTTATCGATTGAAGATGCTAATTTTCAATTTGAGCCGGGGGATTGTTTAGGGATTTATCCAGAAAATGATTCAGAACTAGTTGATCAATTAATCAGTAAAATGGATTGGAATAAGGATGAGCTTGTTCCGGTAAATAACAAAGGTGATTTATTGCCGCTTCGTCAAGCGCTGATTTCTAATTTTGAAATTACTGTCCTTACGAAACCTTTATTACAAAAGCTTTCAGCATTTACTTCTGATGACAAATTGAAAGAACTATTAAATACAGAGCAAGAACAAAAGTTGAGAGCATACCTTTATGGACGTGATTTGTTAGATGTAATCAATGACTTTTCCCCATGGAACGTAGAAGCTAGTGATTTTATTAAAATACTAAGAAAGATACCAGCACGTTTATATTCAATTGCGAGTAGTTTAAGAGCAAATCCAGATGAAGTACACTTTACGATTGGTACTGTTCGATACCACGCTCATGGTCGAGATCGAATAGGTGTTTGTTCATATGAATGTGCGGAAAATAAACAAATTGGTGAACATTTATCCGTCTATATTCAACGTAATGATCATTTTAAATTACCAGATGACCCTAAAATCCCGATCATTATGATTGGGCCAGGAACTGGAGTTGCGCCATTTAGAGCTTTTCTAGAAGAGCGGGAGGAACTTAATTGTGAAGGAGAAACATGGTTATTCTTTGGTGATCAACATTATGTGACCGACTTCCTATATCAAACAGAATGGCAACAGTGGTTAGAAAATGGAACTTTAACACGAATGGATGTTGCATTTTCTCGTGATACTGAAGAGAAGGTTTATGTCCAGCATCGAATGATTGAAAAAAGTCATGAACTTTATCAATGGATTGTTAATGGAGCTGTCGTTTATGTTTGTGGAGATGAAAAAAACATGGCAGCTGATGTCCATCAAACGTTAATAACAATTCTCGAAGAAGAAGGGAAAATTAGCCGAGAGGAAGCAACAGAACAATTATTAGATATGCAAAAGCACAACCGCTATCTACGTGACGTTTATTAACTATGGTTTACTCAATCGAAGATAAAGTGGAACTTTAATCAGTGGGGGGGCTTACTGACAGTTTCACTACGATAAAATATGATCTAAGGAGTATATAAAATGACTAAGAAAATTGTTTTACCACCACAGTCTGATCCGCCTAGTGATGTAGAAGACATCAAAAGGAGGAGTAATTATTTACGAGGTACCCTTGTTGAGTCGCTTAAAGACCAAATGAGCTCAGGTATATCTGACGATGATAATCGATTAATGAAATTCCATGGGAGCTATTTGCAAGACGATCGTGACTTACGAAATGAACGTCAACGTCAAAAGCTCGAACCAGCCTATCAATTTATGGTGCGTGTCCGAGCTCCTGGAGGTGTTGCAACATCAAAACAATGGCTAGTGATGGATGAACTTGCTCATAAATATGGTAATGGTACATTACGTTTAACGACTCGTCAGGCATTTCAAATACATGGAATTTTGAAGTGGAATATGAAGAAAAGTATTCAGGAGATCAATAAAGCGTTAATGGATACACTTGCGGCATGTGGAGACGTCAATCGAAATGTCATGTGTAATCCAAATCCTTATCAGTCAAAAATTCATGAGCAAGTTTATGGATGGTCTCGAAAGTTGAGTAACGATCTCTCCCCACAAACAAAGGCCTACCACGAAATTTGGCTTGATGGTGAAAAAGTAGTTGATAACCAAGATAAAGAAGAGGAAGTTGAACCATTATATGGTGAACTTTATTTGCCACGTAAATTTAAGATTGGGATTGCGGTTCCGCCTAATAATGATATCGACGTTTTCTCACAAGACCTTGGTTTTATTGCAATTACTAAAAATGATCAATTGATTGGTTTTAATATATCTGTTGGTGGCGGTATGGGGATGACGCACGGGGATAAAGAGACTTACCCTCAATTAGGGAGAGTTATTGGTTTTTGTACCCCCGATCAACTTATAGATGTCGCAAAGAAAGTTATCACGATTCAACGCGATTATGGAAATCGATCTGTTAGAAAATATGCACGTTTTAAGTACACAATTGATAAGCGTGGATTAGATTGGCTGATTAATGAATTAAATGATCGATTAGGTTGGGAGCTTGCCGATGCTCATGACTATAAATTTGATCATAATGGTGATCGTTATGGTTGGATCAAGGGAAGCAACGATCAATGGCACTTTACACTCTTTATCCAAAATGGGCGTATTAAAGATAGTGATGAATATCCATTAATGACTGGTTTAAGAGAAATTGCTAAGGTTCATACAGGGGAATTTCGTTTAACCCCAAATCAAAATGTCATGATCAGTAATGTATCTGCTAATAAAAAAGAAGAAATTCAAAAGCTGATCGATAAGTATCAAATAACGGCGGGCGAACAGTATTCTGCTTTGAGAAGGAATTCAATGGCCTGTGTTGCTTTTCCAACCTGTGGCTTGGCAATGGCTGAGGCGGAGCGCTACCTTCCTTCATTAATAGATAAAATTGAGTTAATTATTGATGAAGCGGGATTAAACGAAGAGGAAATTGTTATCCGTATGTCAGGATGCCCTAATGGATGTTCACGCCCTGCTTTAGCTGAAATTGGTTTTATCGGCAAAGGACCTGGCAAGTATAATATGTATTTGGGTGGTAGTTTTGTAGGTGATCGATTAAGTAAATTATATAAAGAAAGTATTGGAGAAGAAGAGATTCTGTCTTTACTTAAACCACTTTTGTTTCAATACGCTAAAGAAAAAGAAGCTAATGAACGATTTGGTGATTTCGTGATTCGTACGGGTCATGTTAAAGCCGTTCATTCTGGTTTAGATTTTCATGATTAATAGTGAATAAGTACGGATTAGGCTACAAAACAAGTAGCCTTTTCCTTGTTTTTTGAGATAGGTAGGTGAATCGTTCGATGGGAAGCTACCCAATTATGTTGAATATTAAAGATAAAGATGTTGTCGTAGTTGGTGGTGGACAGGTTGCTTATCGAAAGATAATTGGATTGCTACAAGCCGATGCCAAAGTAACAGTCATTAGCCCTTCTGTCCATGAGCAACTTAAAAATTTAAGCACAACAAACAAAATTATCTGGAAAAATAAACCTTTCGAGCCAACTGATCTTACTGGGGCATTGCTCATTATCGCAGCAACTAATAGTCGAACAGTTAATGAGTTTGTTCGATTGTCTGCTCATCATAATCAGCTCATTAATGTTGTTGACGCTCATGAAAAAAGTAATTTTCATGTTCCAGCAAAACTAAATAGAGGAAAATTAACAATCAGTGTTGCTACTGATGGAGCGAGTCCAATATTGGCAAAAGCAATCTGTAAAAATTTAGCGACAATTTATGATGAATCATATCAAGACTACCTACAATTTCTAGCAGTCGCACGAAAAAAGGTGAAACAACTTCAGTTAAGCCACGATAAGAAGAGACAATTACTAAAAGAGATTACGGGAGAAAATTATCGACAGTCAGAACATAAGCAAATAGAATTCTTACAAATGCTGACTGATGTTATCAACCAACAGGATTAATTAGCTCTAAAAGTATGAGGAGAAGATACGCAATGCATATTGTTAAGATTGGTATTAGTCATCAAATCGCCTCACTGGAAATACGAGAAAAGCTTAGTTTTTCTGAGCAATTGGTCAAGCAGGCGATGTTAGAGTTACAAAGATATGATGGAATAGCTGAAAACATTATTATATCAACCTGTAATCGAACAGAAATATATGTGGTCTCAGATAATAAAAATGCTGCTGTACACTCAATCGAACAATTTTTGTCTAATTGGTTTCAACTTTCGATTAATGATATTGCGCTACTTTTCTCGCAATTGACAGATGATGAAGCGATTAATCATTTATTTAAGTTAGCTATCGGGTTAGATTCAATGGTGATTGGTGAAACGCAAATACTCGGTCAAGTAAGGAATGCATTTTTAACTGCTCAACAACTAAAAGTAAGTCGGAAAATTTTTAATGAATTATTTAAAAGGGTGATTACTTTTGCAAAAAAGGTACATCGTGACACGGATATTGGCAGGCGAGCTGTGTCGATCAGTTATGCAGCAGTAGAGTTATCAAAAAAAGTATTTGGTGATTTACGCGATAAACAGATTATCGTTTTGGGGGCTGGGAAAACAAGCGAATTAACATTAAAAAACTTAAATGATAAAGATGGATTACGAATCACTGTGATCAGTAGAACGTTTGAGCGAGCAGAAAAATTAGCAAATAAGTATGCTAGAGAAGCAGCTCCAATTGAAGATTTACCAATATATCTAACAGAGGCTAATCTTATTATTAGTTCAACAACATCAACTACATTTGTTTTAACGAAAGAGACCTTAAAAAATAGCCTTGGAAATCGTAAAGGAAACCCATTACTACTGATCGATCTAGCCGTCCCTAGGGATATCGATTACCGAGTTAATGAGTTGGATGGTGTCTTTTTATATAACATCGATGATTTACAGAGAGTCGTTGATGAAAATATTCAAGCACGTAAAAAAATTGCTCGTTCTCTTCAACAACAATTAGAATCTGAACGCAGATCATTTCAACAATGGTTAAATGAATTGCCAAGTATTCCAGTGATTCAAGCCTTACAAGAAAAAGCAGCAGGGATTCAAATGACAGTATTAGAAAGTATTCATCGTAAAATCCCTAATCTATCTGATCGAGAAGTAAAAGTCCTGCAAAAGCATACAAAAAGTATTATTCATCAGTTATTGCAACAGCCGATTAATCATTTGAAAAGTCTTGGAAGTGAAGAAGACCAGTTAGAGAATATTCGTCTAATGTTCGGACTAAATGATGAGAGGAATGACTAGAAATGCGCGAATTAATTGTAGGTACAAGGGGAAGTAAGCTAGCACTTATGCAGACGAATAAAATTATCGAACGACTTAGAAAAGCAGGTGTTAATCACCCAATTCAAATTAAAGAAATCGAAACGAGAGGTGATCGAACGTTAAATTTACCATTATCAAAATTAGCTGGTGATGCTTTTTTGCAAGAAATAGAGACTCAGATGATTGTTCAGTCGATTGATTTTGCTGTCCATAGCTTAAAAGATGTCCCGCTACAAATGCCGCATGGATTAATGATTGCCTCAATACCAGAACGAGAGGATATTCGTGATGCATATTTAGCTAAAAATCATGTGAAACTTAATGATTTACCGACCGGATCTGTGATTGGAACGAGTAGCTTACGTCGATCAGCACAAATTCTAGCTAAGCGCCCTGATCTAAAGGTTAAGTGGATTCGAGGTCCAATTGATTCACGGATTGAGCAGTTAAACCAAGGTCATTTTGATGCGATTATTTTAGCTGTAGCAGGAATTAAACGTCTAGGTTTAGGACTGGACTTAATCACAGAGTATCTCCCAGTTGATACATTCATGCCAGCAATTGGCCAAGGTGCACTTGCTATTGAATGCCGAACAGAAGATCGAGAGCTACGAAAGATTCTTCGTTTAATCAATGATGAGTCAATTGAACTAGTGGTGCATACGGAACGCTTATTCTTAAAACAATTTGAAGATCGAGAAAAAGAGGCGATAGCTGGCTATGCCACTATTGAAGCGGGTGAAATCATCCTCCATGGAGCGAGACTAACAGCTGATGGCAAAACGGTAATGAATCAAAAAGCTAAAGGAAAGGATTCAAAAAAACTCGCCGAATCTGTTGCTAATCAATTAAAGAAACAGAGCGTAGCAAAGTTAGTTTATTAACATTTCGGGAGCTGAAAATAGTGACGATCGATTTACAAAACAAAAAAATTCTAGTAACCCGGGCAGAGAATCAAGCGCAATATTTTTCTAGAAAAATAAAAAAGTTTGGTGGAGATCCATATCAAGTTCCTTTAATAAAAATAAGATATCTTGAGGATCCGAATTTTCAGGAAGTATTGAGAAAGGTACAACAGTATGATTGGCTCTTTTTCACAAGTGCTAATAGTATTGAGTTTTTTTTCAATCTTTCGTCAAGCTATTTCGATATCAATCTGCTGGCTAATAAAAAAATTGCTGTTGTTGGACAGAAAACAAATGAGGCATTAAATCGACATGGACATCAAGCAACGTTCATACCGACAACATATAATGCTGAAACAATGGTGCGAGAATTTTTAAATATGGATTATTTAGCTGAGTCGATTTTATTCGTGCGAGGAAAAAGGTCGAGTGATATTATACCTACTTCATTGAAAAAAGCGAAACATAATTATGACTGCTTAACGGTATACGAAACAGCAGTCCTTACGGAAAATCGAGTCATGTTAAATCAAGCATTAATCGATGAGGGTATCGATTATATAACATTTACGAGTCCATCTATAGTAAATGCGTTTTTTTCTTTAAGTGATGATATTGGGCAAATCGAAGAGAAGCAAATTGTTTGTATTGGCACAACAACAGCGCAAACAGTGATTGAACAGGGTGTTAAAAATATTTTAATACCAGAAGTTTTTACAATTGAAGGAATGTTAACAGAGATAAGTAATCATATTGCGCAGAAAGGATAACAGATTATCTATGGAGAAACTATCGTTTAAACGTCATCGACGACTACGTTCAACTGCAACTTTACGGGCGCTTATAAGTGAAACAAACTTGACTGTGGATGATTTAGTATATCCGCTTTTTATTATTGAGGGTGAGCAAATAAAGCACGAAGTACCTTCAATGCCAGGTGTATTTCAATTATCACTTGATTATCTTGCGACAGAAATTGCAGAGCTGACTAAACTAGGTATTAAAGCAGTTATGCTTTTTGGCATACCTAAAGAAAAAGATCAAGAAGGATCGGGTGCCTATTCCGATCAAGGTATTGTTCAACGGGCGATTCGAAAGATAAAAGACTTATCGCCAGAGTTACTTGTTATTGCTGATACATGTTTATGTGAATATACATCCCATGGTCATTGTGGAATTGTCGAAGAATCAAGGATAATAAATGATCAGTCATTAGTCTTACATGCGAAAACTGCTGTAAGTCAAGCGAATGCAGGTGCTGATATCATTGCACCATCAAATATGATGGATGGTTTTGTGGTAACGATTCGTAAAGCACTAGATGATGCTGGATTTCAACAGATTCCGATTATGTCTTATGCGATAAAGTACGCCTCAGCATTTTACGGTCCATTTCGTGATGCTGCTGATAGCACACCTAAATTTGGTGATCGAAAATCCTATCAGATGAGTCCAGCTAATCGTTTAGAAGCGATTCGAGAAGCGGCATCTGATATAGATGAAGGTGCAGATCTTCTAATTATAAAGCCGGCATTAGCATATTTAGATATTATGAGGGAAGTGAGAGAGAAATTCAATGTTCCACTTGTTGCCTATAATGTGAGTGGTGAGTATGCGATGGTCAAAGCAGCTGCAATCAATGGTTGGATTGATGAACAAGCAATTGTAATCGAGAAAACCTTAGCGATGAAACGGGCAGGTGCTGATTTGATTATCACCTATTTTGCAAAAGATTTAGCTAAATGGTTAAATAATTAATTGGAGAGTGACCTATGAGTCGATATAAAAAATCAGAAGTTGCTTATCAAGAAGCAGTTCAATTAATGCCTGGTGGAGTTAATTCACCAGTGCGATCCTTCAAATCTGTCGAGCAAGCACCTATTTTTTTTGATAGGGGTTACGGTTCTAAAATTGTTGATCTGGATCAGAATGAATATATTGATTACGTCTTGAGTTGGGGTCCCTTAATACTAGGTCATGGACATAAGCAAGTAACGATGAAATTGAAGGAGACAATTGAAAAGGGGACAAGCTTTGGTGCACCGACAATAGCTGAAAATAAGTTAGCTAAAATTGTTAAGGAAAGATTACCTTCAATCGAATTGATTCGGATGGTCAATTCCGGAACTGAAGCAACGATGAGTGCGATTCGATTGGCGCGTGGTTATACAGGGCGCAACATCATTTTGAAATTTGACGGTAATTATCATGGTCATAGCGATTCATTGCTAATTAAAGCGGGTTCTGGTGTTGCGACATTAGGATTAGCAGATAGTCCGGGTATACCAGAAGCAGTTGCTAAAGATACAATTACAGTGCCATACAATGACTTTGAAAGTGTTCAATTAGCTTTTCAACACTATGGAGAAAACATAGCCGCCATCATTGTTGAACCCGTTTCAGGTAATATGGGAGTTGTTCCACCGAGCGAGGGCTTTTTACAAAATCTTAGAGAAATCACTGAAAAAAATCATTCTTTACTTATATTTGATGAAGTGATGACTGGATTTCGGGTTGGATATGGAAGTGCACAAGGTTTATTTAAGGTTTATCCAGATTTGACCTGTTTAGGAAAAGTAATTGGCGGTGGTTTACCCGTAGGTGCATATGGTGGCAAAAGAGAAATAATGGAGATGATTGCTCCAGAAGGATCGATTTATCAAGCAGGAACTTTATCTGGAAACCCGTTAGCAATGATCGCGGGTTATGAAACATTACGACTACTTGATCAATCTGGTTATGACTTTATGAATCAACGAGTTGAACAACTAATAGCTGGATACCGTCAAGCGGCAGATGAACATAACATTCCGTTACAAATAAATCGCGTCGGTTCAATGGTTAGTTTTTTCTTTACAGATCAATCTGTGACAAATTACGAGACCGCACAACAATCAGATTTGGATTTATTTAAAGCGTACTACAAGGGGATGATCCGCGAGGGAATATTTTTACCACCTTCTCAATTTGAAGGACTATTTATGTCGACTGCGCACACAGTGGAAGATGTTAACCAAACGATTAAAGCCGTTCGAAAGGTTTTTGCATCTTTGAAATAGCTTGGTTTAAGTGAGGTTCACTCTTTTAGTCTAAGCAAGAGCGCAAAATGACTTAATCTAAAGTATTCAACTTTCGCACGTTTAAATGAGCAGATAACCTTTGGCAGAGTTTTGCTGTATAAAGTGAGTCTCCCCTAAAAGGGCTGTTACACATGACTGACGTGGTGGTCCCTCACCACGTCAGTCTTTTTATATCTTTTGTGCATCAACTTTTATTATCTCTTAATTTTTGAAACTATTAGCGTTAATTGCTTTGAATGATCCTTGTGTGTTTAATAAAGCCGCTATTTTCAATGATTTGTTATTGAATGATCATAGTCTAACTGATATGATGAAAATAGAATTATTTAACAATGACTACACTATTCTGTATCAGGCATAACACAATGAAAAAACTGCCTTTTTTATTGTTATTTACAATTCCCTTAACTGGTTGTGAGTATGTAAATGATTTAGGCTTGGAGGTTACAAGCTACATAACGATTTATAAGATAGAACGTTTTTATGAAGAAAAGCCAGACTTTTCGTAAGAGATTCATGAACACAATTAATTTAAGGGGATAATCGTTAAGATCGTTTCAGTGTCCATTTAATCATTCCTTTCATAGGTTACATGCTGGTTTATCGTAGATAACCTAATCACTAAATGGTTTAAGGGACTCATTTCATTCGTGAAAATCAAATTAAATGAATTCGAGTAGATATTAATCATGATTTTGTAGTATAATGTAGCGGATGAGGGGAGGATGTCACGTTATGTCCAATTCGAATGATCACAAAAATACTAAACAAATACAATCACAAGATAATGAGGAAAAGTTAGCAGTGAATAATAAACCATATATAAATAAGCGAAGACAAAATTTTATTGAACGTTGTCGAGACGCAAGTATTGTTAGAAAGATTGTTTTTATTGTAATTATTTTGTTTACAGTTTTAATTGTTTATGGGGCTAAGTCGGCATATGAATTTATCTCGACAGGTTTATCACCTGTAGATCCCGAGAGTGAAGAAACAATTGAAGTTGACATTCCTTTAGGTTCATCTTCTAAGGGAATTGCTGAAATTTTAGAAGAAGAAGGATTAATCAATAACCAATTGATTTATCGACTATTTATTAAAGTTAATAATTATGCGAATTTTCAAGCGGGTGCTTATCAGTTATCACCATCTATGACGTTAGCCGAGATATCGGAGATACTACAGACTGGATCAGTGGCAAGACCGGCGCTGTATACTGTGACGATTCCAGAGGGGCGAACAATCGAAGAAATTGCGACTTTATATGAAAATAATGCAAATATTGATGCAGAAGAGTTTCTTGAGTTAATGAATGATGAAGAATATATTACGAGTTTAATCGATCTATACCCGAACTTATTATCGGAGGAAATTCTTCAAGATGAGATTCGTTATCCGTTGGAAGGTTATTTATTTGCGGCAACTTATCCAATTTTTGATGAGACGCCAGAAATCGATACTCTTGTCCGGATGATGCTTGATAAATCAGCTGATGTCATTAGTGAGTATTATAGTGAGATTCTTGAGTTAGAGGAATTTACCGTTCATGATATTGTCACCTTTGCTTCACTAGTTGAAAGGGAAGCGAGAAACGAAGAAGAAAGAAAACTGATTTCAGGTGTGTTCTATAATCGCTTAGACGAAGGGATGCGTTTAGAGACCGATCCAACCGTATTATACGCCCTTGGAGAACATAAAGATCGGGTTCTGTTTAAGGACTTAGAGATTGAATCGCCATACAATACGTACCATGTATATGGCCTGCCAATTGGCCCGATTTCTAATTTTGGTGTCAGCTCACTCGAATCGGTCTTTTATCCAACAGAGACGAGCTATAAGTTTTTTGTTGCAGCACCAGATGGACAAATTTACTTTTCAGAAACGCATAAAGAACACGTGAATTTAGCTAACAAATACCTAGATCGAGATGTAGAATAAAATCAAATCAGGGACAAGCTTAAGTGCTTATCCCTGATTTTCTATATGAGTTGTCAGTGAGGAGTGATTATATTTGAATCATAATCAGTTACATGATTATTTAGAAAAATTAAGACAGCCAGCTACTGATTGGCAAGCGGAATTGGAAGCTGAAGCTAGAAGAGATCAGATTCCAATTATGGAACGTGATGGGATCGATTTTTTAAAGCAAATGCTAAGGTTAAACCAACCTAAACGCATTCTTGAACTCGGTTCGGCGATTGGTTATTCAGCACTACAAATGGCGGATGCTGTGCCAAATGCTCATATAGTGACAATTGAGCGGGATCATGAGCGCGCTAAACGAGCAATTGAAAATTTTAACGAGCATAATTCTAGTCAAACGATCGAGTTAATTGTTGGTGATGCCTTTGACGTTGCTGACCAAGTCAAACAAAAAGGTCGCTATGATCTCATTTTCATTGATGCAGCTAAGGGACAGTATCAACGATTCTTTGAGTTATTTGCATCGATGTTAACGCCTAAAGGGGTGATCGTGACAGATAATGTTTTGTTTCATGGTTATGTTGTTGATTCGTCGAATGCATCGAAGCGGATTCAGAAATTAGCTCAGAAAATTGATACGTATAATCAGTGGCTAGCTAATCAGTTCGATTATCAGACGGATTTCTATCCAATTGGAGATGGGATCGCGATTTCGATCAAGAAATCATGATTTGAATGAGTTTGACTGAAATTTGGGGAGAATTTTTCAGAAAAAAACCTAATTAATGATCGGATTAATCGTGAATAAAGGGTGAATATTTAGTTTTTTACAAATAAAGCGTTTTATTTTTGTAAAAAACTATTGAAATTTTACCGAATTTCTGCAATAGTATTGTTTAAGCATCTTTCCAGAGCAAACAATCATTTGTTGATGGGAAGCATAGAAACATATAAACAAGAATATGATTAGCAATAATAAGGATAGGTAAATTGTAAAGGAGTGTTATAAATGGCGGTAGACAAAAGTTATTATATGACAAAAGAGGGGAAAGAAAAATTAACGAAAGAACTGGAATTTCTAAAAACCGTGAGACGCCCAGAAGTTGTCGAGCGGATTAAAATAGCACGTGATTTCGGTGATCTATCTGAGAACTCTGAGTATGATGCAGCAAAAGATGAGCAAGCGTTCGTTGAGTCTCGAATTTCGCAAGTTGAAATGATGATTCGTAATTCAAAAATTATCGAAAATAATGAAGAGAATCCGAATGTTGTTTCGTTAGGAAAAACGGTTGTCTTCCAAGAGTTGCCTGACGGTGATGAGGAAGAGTACATTATTGTGGGGAGTGCAGAAGCTGATCCATTTGAGGGGAAGATTTCAAATGATTCTCCGATTGCGAAAAGCTTGATTGGCCATGAAGTCGGTCATGAAGTAACTGTGCCTACACCGGCTGGAGAAATGCAAGTTAAGATTGTGTCTGTACGCTAAAGTAAGAGTGACGAGTGAATCGTCACTTTTTTACTAGCGTGTCAAATATGATTGAGAGAGGAGCATGTTTTAATGGATGATGAGCAACTTTCTTATAGTCGATTAAGTCGTTATCAAAAGAAGCGTAAAAATACACGGTGGCTAATGATCTTTGTTGGGATCGGGTCTGTTTTAATCGTGATGCTTGTGATTGCACTTGTGATGTCGGGATCAGATGATGAACCAGCGATTGCAGAGCCAGATCAAGAAGTGCCTAATGAAGGTCTCGATGATGGAAATGATCTTGATGGTGAAAATGGTGGTCTAGATGACGATCCTGAACCTATAGATGACTTATCTGACTCTGGAGATGAAACAGATGAGGATGCTGTACCAGTTGAGCAGAACCCAGATGATTTTGCGTTAGAAACACTTTCGAGTGATGATGAAAATGTTATGTATTCCTATACGTCAACTTGGGGACCGATCCCAACTGTTCAGGAAGAACCACATGAAATCACCTGGGAGCAAAGTTCGGTTGACTGGAAAGAGATGATGAAAGCGGCTGAACTCGCAACAGGGATTAATGTCGATGAAATGTATTATTTATGGGTTTCGGGTAATGGTCCGCAAAGTGTGATCGCAACATTTTCTAATTCATCGATGGATGAGCATTTTCGAGTCTACATAACCTGGGTTGAAGGGCAAGGTTGGATGCCTGAACGAGTTGATGTATTATATACTCATGATGAGATGGATCGATTTGGATCGAATACAGTAGAAGATGAAGTTGACGGTGACGTTGAATAAGGGAGACGGTTATTGATGATTGGAATTATTGGCGCAATGGATCAAGAAGTAGCGCTTTTATTAGAGAAAATGGATGTGCAGGCGAGAGAAACGATTGCAAACTGTTTATTTATTAAAGGAACACTACAAGGAAAAGAAATTGTTTTACTTAAATCAGGGATTGGTAAAGTGAATGCAGCGATGGCAACAACGATTCTACATGAAAAGTATCAGCCAACTGCTGTGATTAATACAGGTTCTGCTGGTGGGCTGGATTCGAGCTTATCGATTGGTGATATTGTCATTAGTGACCGCGTTGTCCATCATGATGTCGATGCAACTGCATTTGATTATCATTATGGACAAGTACCAGGCATGCCGTTTTATTACGAATCTGATCCAAAATTAATCCAGATCGTGGAGGCGACAATTCAAGAAATTGATCAAGTGGGGTGTAAGCAAGGGTTAATTGCGACAGGTGATTCATTTGTTCAAAAGCCTGAAGCTGTCAGTAAAATTAAAGCGAATTTCCCTGATGTGATTGCGGCTGAAATGGAAGCTGTGGCGATCGCGCAAGTCTGTCATCAATATCAAACGCCATTTGTTGTGATTCGTGCATTGTCTGATATTGCAGGTAAAGAATCCGCACAGTCATTTGATCAGTTTATCGATCAAGCAGCTAAACACGCTGCCGAACTGATTATAAAAGTTGTCGAGCAATTATAACAGCAACAAAAATCCGAGTGGTGAGTCACTCGGATTTTAACGTTTCTCCTGGCGGTAATATTCGTGGAAAACTTTCATTAAGGCACGCTTTTCAATCCGAGAAACATAGCTCCGGGAAATATTAAGCTTTTTTGCGATTTCCTTTTGTGTCCGTTCCTTTGCACTATCAAGACCGTAGCGACTGATCAGCACCATTTTTTCTCGATCATCAAGTACATTCAAGTATTTATTGATTTTGGCTACTTCAAGGTTTAATTGAATATATTCAATAATATCCTCATTATCTGCTTCTAAAATATCGAATAAACTGATTTCATTGCCTTCCTTATCTTGACCGATTGGGTCTTGTAAGGAAATGTCATTTCTAGATTTTTTCGTTGATCTTAAAAACATCAGGATTTCATTTTCGATACATCTTGCTGCGTATGTAGCAAGTTTAGTTCCTCGATCAGGTGAAAAACTTTCAATCCCTTTAATTAAACCGATCGTACCGATTGAGATCAGATCTTCATTATCCTCACCTGTATTATCAAATTTCTTTACAAGATGGGCAACTAATCTTAAATTATGTTCGATAAGTTTGTTGCGAGCTTCGAAGTCACCGGATAACATTTTTTGAATGTATTTTGCTTCATCTTTAGGGCTTAGAGGTTGGGGGAAAGCATGATTTTTCACGTAAGAAACAAAAAAAAGCGCATCTTTAATTAATACTGAAAGTGCACTGAGGATAGTTGACATTTTTTCACCTCCACAAATTTAGGCTCAAGCCTATATCGTCACTGTATGAAATGTGGAGGGGAAAAGTGTCTGTCCAATTCTTTTTTATAAAAACGATTCTTGTTTTCAACGACTCGAGGGCGTAATAAGATGGGCTAATGATCGATTATAAATTTCTTGTTCGATTAAGCGAATAAAATCTTCATTTAATTTTAATTCAACTGCTTTCTCATAACATTCAATTAATAAGTCATCAGTTAAACTCCCCATTTTTAATACCTCCTATTTGTTCCGAATCACTATTATATTCCATATGCTTACTTTATCATTTTTTTACATACGACACAAGTTGCTTTTTATCTACATAAGCTGTGCAAAACCTGTAGATAACTTGTGAATAACTCGGTATAATTTGGTTGTAAAGCCTATCTTATAGTGTTTTTATTGTGAGTAAAGTTATCAACAGATGCGGAAGTTAGCGAAATTTGTCGAACGATTCTTTCGAATAAATGGCTAGATGACTAACATATATTAATCATTCGGTGTTTTTAATAAAAATATTTTGAAACTAACGCTTAAATTGTTTATGATGGTAAGGTAAAACAATTTCGTTAGATTAGTTGAGGTGGACAGTTCTTGTTGAAATTATTTTTACCAGATCAATATGTAAAGAGTATTTTTGAAATTAGACCGGAAGAATTGAAAGCAAATGGGATTAAAGGTGTGATTACTGATCTTGATAATACGCTCGTTGCGTGGGATGTCGCACATGCAACAGAAGAGGTACATAAATGGTTTAAGGAGATGGAGGACCATGGGATTGCTGTCACGATTATTTCTAATAATAATCGCGAGCGTGTCGAGCTCTTTTCGCAGCCATTAAATCGACCGTTTGTTTATCTGGCTAAAAAACCACTTAAACGTGCATTTATCAAAGCTGCTCAAGCGATGAATCTAAGTCGTGACGAGATTGTTGTGATTGGGGATCAAGTGTTAACCGACGTATTAGGCGGTAACCGAGCTGGCTTTTCAACAATTTTAGTCGTGCCAATTGTTGAAACGGATGATAAAATTACCCGATTTAATCGTAAAATTGAACGGCGAATTCTAAATAAATTGAAGAAACAGGGGTTAATCGAATGGGAAAATTAACAGAACAGTTTTATTGTCAAGGATGTGGTGTGCCAATTCAAACGGAAGATAAGGAGCAAGCAGGATTTGTTCCTGCTTCAGCACTTGAGCATGAGACGGTTATTTGTCAGCGTTGTTTCCGATTGAAAAATTATAATGAAGTTCAAGATGTGCCTTACACAGATGATGATTTTTTACAAATGATTAGTCAAATTGGTGAAACAAACAGTTTAATTGTAAAAATGATTGACATTTTTGATTTTAATGGCAGTTTTATTCGTGGTTTGCACCGTTTAACTGGGAATAATCGAGTCATTATCATTGGGAATAAGGTTGATTTACTACCTAAGTCAACAAATTTAAACCGAGTGATCCAGTGGATTAAAAAAGAAGCGGCTGATCTTGGAGTGACTGTGCAAGATGTCTATTTAATCTCAGCGAAAACAGGTCAAGGTTTTGATCAGGTTAAACAGGCGATTGATTTTCATCGTCAAGGGCAAGATGTTTATGTTGTCGGCAGTACGAATGTTGGTAAGTCAACGTTTATAAATTATTTAATTAATGATTCAGTTGGCACGAAAGATGCGATTACAACATCTTATTTCCCTGGTACAACACTGGGCTTTATCGATATTCCACTAGATCAACACTCGTCATTATACGATACGCCTGGTGTCGTTAATCGTGGACAATTGACACACTATTTAGCTAAAGAAGATGTTAAATATATTACGCCAAATAAAGAAATAAAACCACGTGTTTATCAGTTAAATAGTCAACAAACGCTTTATATTGGTGGTCTGGCTCGATTTGATTTTATTAAAGGTGAGCGTCAATCTTTCACCTGTTACTTTCCGAATAAAATTGAATTGCATCGGACAAAACTTGAAAAGGCGGATCAATTGTACCAAGATCATTTAGGTGGCTTATTAACTCCACCAAGTCAGGCAACTGCTGATCAATATCCGAACTTAGTTGAACAAACAATTAAGGTGAGTGGTGATCGAATTGACCTTGTTTTTCCTGGGCTTGGCTGGATTGCATTATCAGGTGAACCTGCGACTATCGCTGTGCATAGTCCAGCTGATGTTCCTGTTTCAAAGCGAAAAGCAATTATTTAAAGTCGGAGGTAGATGATCATGAAGCTTGGTTTAATTGGGTTTCCAGTTCAACATTCTAAGTCACCTTGGATCCACCAGCATTTTCTCGATCAGTCAGGATTAACAGGGAGTTATAATTTAATTGAAATTGAACCAGATCAATTTGTAGCTGAAATTAATCGTCTGAAAACGAGTGATTTAACAGGTTTTAATATTACGATTCCATATAAAGAAAAAATCATTCCGTTTTTAGATCAGATTAGTCCAGAGGCAGAAGCAATTGGTGCTGTAAATACAGTTGTTTGTCAAAATCAAAAGTGGTATGGTCATAATACAGATGGCTTAGGTTTGATCACGGCATTAAAAGTACAATTTCCAGACCTTTTTACCGGTGGGAAAACTGTTTTGCTTTTAGGTGCAGGTGGGGCAAGTCGTGGGATTTATCATGCTTTATTGCAGGAGAATTTTTCAGAGATCATGATTGCTAATCGAACGGTTGAGCGGGCGCAGATGTTGCTAAAGCTAAACCAAACGTCAATTAAAGGTGAGGCAATTTCATTTGCTGAAGCAGAAGAGCGGTTAGCTGAATTTGATTTGGTTATTCAGACAACTTCTGTTGGGATGTCACCAGATTCTGATTCGCGAGTGATTGATTTAGATCGTTTGAAAAAGGATACAGTTGTTAGTGACATTGTTTATCAACCGTTTTGGACATCATTATTAAAAGAAGCAAAAGCACATGGTGGTCGAGTTCATCATGGACATGAAATGTTAATTTATCAAGCTAAGCTTGCTTTTGAATTGTGGACTCAACAGTCAGTCGATGCGAAGCCGTTATTAGAAAGATTTAATCAAGATTGATTACTTAAATTAAAAAGGATGATTTTGATGTTAACTGGAAAACAAAAGCGCTTTTTGCGTGCTAAAGCACATCATTTGAAACCCATTTTTCAAGTTGGTAAAGATGGTGTGAATGACAATATGCTGATTCAAGTGAGTGAGGCATTAGAGAAAAGAGAATTAATTAAAGTGACGGTTTTACAAAATTGTTTAGACGATAAAGATGATGTTGCTACCGAGCTTGTTGCTGGAACGGATGCAGAGCTAGTGCAAGTGATTGGTGCGACAATTGTTTTGTATAAGGAATCAGTAGAAAATAAAACGATTAACTTGCCGTAGGAGATAGCAAATGAAAAAGATAGGGTTGTTAGGTGGTACGTTTGATCCGCCGCATATTGGTCATTTAACGATGGCTGAAGAGGCATATGAACGACTAAAATTAGATGAAGTCTGGTTTATTCCATCGGCTGAACCACCACATAAAGATAAGGCGCGGGTATCTGCGACTGATCGATTAATGATGTTAAAAATTGCGATTGGTTCGGTTGATTATTTTAAAATTAATCCAATCGAACTTACACGCAAAGGGAAATCCTACACCTATGATACGATTCAAGCGTTAAAAGAATCGAATCCGGATGATGAGTTTTACTTTATCATTGGTGCGGATATGGTTGAATATTTACCACATTGGTTTAAAATTGATCAGTTAGTTGAGCTGGTGCAATTTGTCGGTGTGAAACGACCAGATTATCAGCTTGATACACCTTATCCTGTGATATTATTAGATACACCCGGATTAGATATTTCTTCAACGATGATTCGTGAGCGACTTGAAATGAATCGATCGGTTCGTTATCTGATCCCGGATCAGGTGTTATCCTTAATAAAGGAGAAGGGTTTATATGGACAAAGAACAAGCACTTAAATTACTTAAGCCTCATTTAAACCAGACCCGCTATGATCATACAAAGCGTGTGCTACAAACGGCACTCACCTTAGCAAATATTTATCAGGTCGATCGGAATGATACAATGTTAGCAGCTATTTTTCATGATTATGCAAAGTATCGTCCGCTTGATGAGATGATTGAGATTATTAAAACAAATTACTTGCCAGTGGATTTATTGAGTTTTCACCATGAATTGTGGCATGGTCCAGTCGGATCAATTTTAGTCGATAAAGAATTAGGAATTGAAAAACAGTCGATTAAAGATGCTATCTACTGGCATACAACAGGTCATGGGCAGATGAATAATTTAGAAAAAATTATTTATTTAGCAGATTATATTGAACCGGGTCGTCATTTTTCAGGGCTTGATTTGATTCGTAAAAAAGCGGTTGAGAATTTAAATGAAGCTTGTTTTATGGCGGTTCGTAATAGTATGAAATTTTTAGTTGAGCGTGAACGATTAATTTATCCTGAAACATTAAATATGTACAATCAATTGAAAAGAAAATTGGAGGAATCAAATTCATGAGTATTGACCAACTGGTTAAACAAGTTGTAAAAGCAGCAGATGATAAAAGAGCGGAAGACATTATTACGTTAGATATTACTGGTGTCTCTTTTATGGCTGATTACTTTGTGATTTGCGAAGGTACGAATGAAAGACAAGTACAAGCAATCGCAAGAGGAATTAAAGATGATGTTGAAAAAAGTGGTGGCGTTGTTAAGCGAATCGAAGGTTTTGAACAAGCACGTTGGGTTTTAATTGATTTAGGCGATGTTGTTTGTCATGTTTTCCATCAAGATGAACGTAACTATTATAATTTAGAGCGTCTATGGGGTGACGCACCGATTGTTACTGTCGATATTAATGATCAAGAGGAATCTTCATGACTTATCGGCAACTAGCAAGTCTGTATGATTTTTTAATGGCCGATGCACCTTATGATCAATGGGCAGACTTTACCGAGCGATTCATTAATCAAAGGTCTGCAAAACAACAAATAAAAATTCTTGATCTTGGTTGTGGGACTGGTCAGGTCACTTGGCGTCTAGCGGATAGGGGCTACCAATTGACCGGTGTTGATTTATCGAGTGATATGTTAACAGAGGCGGCTTCTATTGCAATGGAGAAAAGCTTAAATATCCAATGGTTACAGCAAGACATCACTAAGTTAGAAGGTTTAGCTGGTTTTGATCTTGTTACGAGCTACTGTGATGTGATTAACTATATTACTGATCAAGATAAACTAGTAAGTGCTTTTGAGCGGATTTATCATAGTTTAAATCAAGATGGAATCTTTTTATTTGATGTCCATAGCATGAAGTATGTGCAAAATGAAATGGTTGATCAGCTTTTTTCTGAGGTCTACGATGATTTAGCTTATATTTGGTTTTGTTATCCTGGGGAGCATGAGGGTGAAATGACTCATGAGTTGACTTTCTTTTTAGATGAATCTGGGAAATACGAACGTTTTGATGAGTTTCATCATCAAAGGACTTATCCGGTCACAACCTATGTACAAATGCTTCATGATGTAGGCTTTAAAGAGATTCAATTATTCGCTGATTTTCAACAACAACCAATCACTGAACTTAATTCTGAAATTGAAGGCGACCGCATCTTCTTCGCTTGCCGGAAATAATTTAATTTAAATCACACAATTATCAAAAAAATAATTGTGTGATTTTTTTAAAAATAAGCAGGATTATTGTCTGGTGGCGTCGAATATGGTCAGAGACAAAATAATTAACGGAGGGGTATTGTGAAATGGATTAAAAATAATATCATACTTGTGATTGTGAGCTTTATACTTCTGACAAGCCTTTTTTGGGAATTTATTTTAGCCGACCTTTTTCAATCATCGATTGAAGCGACTCCGTCTGAACCTACAATAATTCAACCCACAGTTGAATCCACCAATCAGCCAACCGAACACGAATTTAATTCAACTAATGAAAAACTTTATGTCGATTTAAAAGGAGCAGTCTATCAACCGGGTGTTTATTTAGTTGAACCCGATGATCGAGTCATTGATGTGATTGAATCAGCGGGCGGCTTTACCAATGATGCAGATGAAAATCAAATTAATTTAGCTGAGAAAGTCTATGATGCGATGGTGATTTATGTGCCATCACAGGAAGATTCGGAACAAATTGTCGTTCAATCGGACGTAAATCATGGTAAAATAAGAATCAACCAAGCGACACAAGCAGAACTTGAGCAGTTGCCTGGAATTGGTTCAGCTAAAGCATTAGCAATTATTCAGTACCGTGAGGAGCATGGTCCATTTAAAGAGCCAGAGGACCTACAAAACATCTCCGGTATTGGTGTTAAAACTTTTGAACAACTAGAAGAGTTCATTATTGTCCCATAAATTTAATTGAAGAGGTGAAGGTAAGTGGAACGTATTTCTTGGAAACAATATTTTATGTCACAAAGCCATTTAATTGCATTGAGAAGCACTTGTGAACGATTAACAGTTGGTGCAACAATCGTTAGAGATAATCGAATCATAGCTGGGGGCTATAACGGGAGTGTTTCAGGCAGTGACCACTGTATTGATGAAGGATGCTATATGATTGACGGACACTGTGTTCGTACAGTTCATGCAGAGACAAACGCGATTTTACAGTGTGCAAAATTTGGTGTTCAAACAGATGGTGCTGAAATTTATGTCACGCACTTTCCTTGCTTACAATGTTGTAAATCAATTATTCAAGCAGGGATTAAAACAGTTTATTACGCTGCTGATTATCGTAACCACCCGTACGCAACTGAGCTGTTTAAGGATGCAGGTGTGAATGTTGAATTAATTCCGCTTGAAAAAGAAACAATGCAATTATTAAAAAAATAATCCTAGAGGAGTGTTTATGTGAGAGGGAAAGGGTATTTTCTCGTGATATCACTACTCGTTGGCTATTATTTAGCCAATCAATTGATCTTGTCGTTCGCCATCGCTTTAGTTTGGCTAGTCGTCTTATTGATTTACTACCAAAGAAAAAGATTAGAGTTAATCGAATGTCTAGTGCTAGTCGGGTTAACTCTTTTCTTCTCACAACACTTCATCCTAGACCAATTTGATCGATTAGAAGAACTGGGCAACGATGTCGTGATTTCAGGTAAAGTTACTGCGATTACTAAACAATCTGATCAACAAACGACTTTTATACTTCGTGATTCAGCCTCGAAACAATTAATTCAAATCAATCAATTCTTAAGTTCATCTGTTCCACTCCGTGTAGGAGCGCGATGTCAAGTTACAGGTGAAATGAATTTTCCTACCAATGCAACAAATCCCGGTCAATTTGATTTTCAAAGCTATTTAGCAGATCAAGGGATCGACTATCAAATCAATCTGAATCAGTCAAATCAACTTCAGTGTACAGGGACAAACTTAGCGGGCAGATTAAATCATCTTCGTGATCAACAGATGAATCGACTCGATCAACGGATGAGTGAAACATCAGCGTCATGGATTAAATCATTAATTTTTGGTGATCGATCGGAATTAGATGATCAGGTGCAAGATCTGTTTGAAAGGTGGCATTTGACCCATTTACTTGCGATTTCAGGGCTTCATGTCAGTATTATTGTCGCGATTCTCCACTTTATTTGTATTTACTTGTGCCGTTTAACAAAAGAGACAACATATCAACTGCTGATCACTTTTTTACTAATTTATCCGATCCTAGCTGGTGGCGCACCATCAATATGGCGGGCTGCACTCGTTACAATCTGTAATTACTTAGCATGGTATCAACGTGATCGAATCATTTCGATTGATTTTCTTAGCCTCGCTTTTGTATTACTTCTATTTCTCAAGCCAGAATGGATCAATCATCTCGGCTTTCAATTTTCATTTCTGATTTCATTTTCATTACTGTTATCAAAAAAAATTCTCATCCAATTAAAAACAAAATTCGCGCAAATGGTTTTCATTTCATTGTTATGTATGGTGATGATTATTCCAATTCAAGTTAATGCTTTTTATTTGTTCAATCCAATCAGTTTTATTATCAATTTAGTGGTCACTTTTTATTTTAGTAGCTTTTTTATTCCTCTAATCTTTTTTGGCTATTTAGTAAGTTTGCTTTTTCCGCCTTTGCTTGTGTTGATTGAATTTTTAATTGAGCTTTCGAATCAGTTGTTTATCACATTGATTCAATTTGTTGATACTTATCTTTACTATCCAATTGTAACTGGGAAGTTGTCGCCTTTAATTATTACCCTCTATTATTTGTGTTTATTTTATTTGCTCGTTCAATTTGAAAAAAGACAATTCAATAAAGTGATTTCTAGTTTTATTTTACTGATTATGATTATCGTGACGAATCAAATCACACCATATTTGAGTCCGTACGGTAAAGTAACAGTTCTTGACCTAGGACAAGCTAATTCACTGATCATCGAATTACCCCATCGAAAAGCAGTCGTCATATACGATGTTGGTGCGACATTAGCAAATGATTACACAACCCCGACTGATCGTGCTTATCAACAAATCATCAAACCATTTCTATATCAAGCTGGGATAAACAAGATTGATGCTGTTATTTTGTCACATGAAGATCATGACCATCTTGGTAGTCTGCCGTATTTACTCGAAGATTTCACAGTTCAAACGGTAATCACATCAGCATATTTTGAGTGGCCAGAGCTTTTATTAAATCCATTAAAAACTGGCTTAATCGAACATCAACGAGTTAAAGCTGGCGAAAGTTTTTCGATTGGTAGTCACGATTTCTATAGTTTAAATCCGAGTCGCGATTGGAGGAATACGAATGACAATTCATTGGTGATTGAGACGCGGTTCGCAGATCAGTCTTGGTTACTTACTGGAGATATTTCTGCCCATGTAGAAGAAACAATTGTGAAAAATAATCCTCAGCTGGCTATCGATACATTGGTTGTTGCGCATCATGGGAGTGCAACCTCAACCTCGCAACTCTTTTTAACGCAAATTGCACCAAATCAAGCAATTATTCCAGTTGGGCGTAACAATTTTTTCAATCATCCAAGTGAAATTGTGCTTAATCGGTTAACTGATCAAGGGTTAAAAATTTATCGGACAGATCAAGATGGGGCGATTCAATTCATTTTTCATAAAAATCAAAGAGGTGGAACGTTTTCAACTCATTTGCCATAAGCTATTAACAAATACTTTGGTAAGAATGATTGATCTGGATGATTTCCTCAGTTAGCAACAGTTAACAGGCGTAATTTTTTGCTGATGGGTCACAGTAATGAATAGAGAGAGGAAGAAACGACTATCGATTAATTATTAGAGCCTAGGTCTAATGATTAATCGTTTATATAGATGAAGAAAGGGAGGGTGCTCGTTTCCCTTTCTTTTTTTCTTGTCAAAATCGTTGCCAAGCTATACGATAGGAGATGAGATTGTTTTGATCGGGGATGGATAAGATGAACTATTTAGATGCGATAAAAGATTTGAAAAACAAAAAAATTCCACCAGTCATTTTAATTTATGGTGAGGAGCAATTTTTAATTGAGTCTGTTGTGAATCAAGTGGCCAATAGATTGGGTAATGATCGTCAGGCAGATGAAGCGTTAATCCAATATGATTTAGAAGAAATACCTGTTGATGATGTTGTGATGGAGGTCGAGACCTATCCTTTCTTTGCTGATCATAAACTTGTTGTTGCTAATCAAGCTTATTTTTTAACAGCGAAGCAAGTGAAGACACAGGTTGAGCATAACCTTGATCGTTTATTAGATTATCTTGCGGAGCCGGTTGACTTTTCAACGTTAGTTATTGTTGCACCTTATGATAAATTAGATGAGCGTAAGAAGGTAACAAAACAGCTGAAAAAGCAAGCGATGGTTGTTCACTGTGAAGCGGTTAAAACGTGGGAAATTGACAAGTGGGTAGCTCATTTGGCTAAGCAGTATCAAGTCTATCTTGATAAAGCTGCTGAACAATTGTTAATTAATGAAACGGGGACGAATCTTGGTTTATTGGAAAAAGAAATTGAGAAACTAGCCTTATATGTTGGAGAAAGTGGCAAAGTTACAGCAGAAATTGCCCAAAATCTTGTCTCTCGTCAAGGAAATGCCACGGGATTAACATTAGTTGATATGGTAATTACTAAGAACTTAACAGGTGCGATTAAGATTTATCGTGATTTAATGAAATTGAATGAGGAGCCAATTGCTTTAATTGGCTTGTTGGCATCACAATTACGAACGATTTACCAAGTGAAAGTGTTGCTAAGAAAAGGTTATCGTCAGCAACAAATGGCTAAGGAATTAAGGGTGCATCCATATGTCGTTAAAATGTCACTTGAACGGGAAAAAAAATTTAGTTTAGATGCACTTTATCGTTACATAGAGGCGTGTACTGATGCAGATCAAGCAATTAAACAAGGAAAAATGGACAAAGAACTCGCCTTTGAATTTTTGCTATATCAGCTAATTAATATTTAGTTAATAATAGTAGCATTGCATAAATTTTTCTTTCCTATATCAAGTCTTATCGTTGTGATTTGAGATAACGGATATTGATCGATCAATAGAACCGCTACGGGAAAATATTTCGCTTACCGCGGGCGTGCCTTGGGCGCACAGGACGTGGGTCAGTTAGACGTTGCCACACGACGTGGCGATCTTAGTCTAACATTCCCCCAAGTGGATCTTCGGCTCACGCTATTCCCGCTGGTGTCTTCATATTTTCCCTACGCTAATGTCTACTTTCCTACAAGAAAAAAAGATCTCTAAGTTGCGAGTGTGATCCTCTAACTTAGAGCTAATCATATCACTTGATTTTATCTTAATTTTTTTTGTGCAACGCTACTGAGTAAATAATTTTAAATAATCTAAAGCAAAAAAACGATCCTAGCTTTTGAGTAGGGTCGTTTTTAATGTTTGTTTAATTTTCGCAGTGCAACTGTCAGTAAGGTCCGAAAGTCGGAACCAACTGACAGTAGCGGCCCGATTGGTTCAACTAACGATCAGCA